>NZ_CAXBOC010000076.1:0-14283 GCF_963976465.1 uncultured Cyclobacterium sp.
CTTTTTGCAGCCATTTCGGTGTTTGTGGGGGCTGTAAGTGGCAGCACATCTCCTATGAACTACAGATGACATATAAAAGGCAACAAGTCATAGACCAGTTTGAGCGAATTGCGAAAGTCCCCTTACCACAGGTAATGCCTATAATTGGCTCTGCTAAAACCCAATATTATAGAAATAAATTAGATTTTACTTTTTCTAACAATCGATGGCTTACCCGTGAAGAAATCGATTCGGGAGAAACCTTCGAAAGAAATGCTTTGGGCTTTCATGTTCCAAAAAGATTTGACAAGATAGTTGATGTTGACCACTGCTATTTACAAGGCAATACCTCCAACGATGTCAGAAATGAATTGGGTGCCTTTGCCTTAAAAGAAGGCTTAGGGTATTATGACATTATCAATCAAACAGGTTTACTGCGCAACTTGATTATCAGAACCACCCTGGACGGGCAGTCGATGGTTATTGTTCAATTTGGGGCAGATGACCAAGAAGGTATTGATAAAACAATGGAGTTCTTACACCAACGTTTTCCTGAAATCACTGCCTTGATGTACATCATCAACCTTAAGAAAAATGAAACTTTTCAAGATTTGGAAGTCCATACTTATGCCGGTAAGGACTATATTGAAGAGACCATGGAAGGCTTAAAGTTTAAAATTGGCCCTAAATCTTTTTACCAAACCAATTCATCTCAGGCATACGAGCTATATAAAGTCGCAAGGGAATTTGCCGATCTAAGTGGCAATGAGGTCGTGTATGATTTGTATACAGGTACAGGAACCATTGCAAATTTCGTGGCAAAGGATGCAAAACAAGTAATTGGCATTGAATATGTGGAACCAGCCATTGTCGATGCAAAGGAAAATGCAATTCGTAATAACATAGACAACACCTTGTTTTACGCCGGAGACATGAAAGATGTATTGGATGATGAATTTGTCTCCAAGCACCAAAAAGCAGACGTTATCATAACGGACCCTCCGAGAGCTGGAATGCATGAGGATGTAGTAAACATGCTTTTGAAATTGGAAGCAGAAAAAATCGTGTATGTGAGTTGTAACCCGGCTACCCAAGCAAGAGATGTTGCCTTACTGGCTGAGAAATTTGATGTGATAAAAATTCAGCCTGTAGACATGTTTCCCCAAACTTACCATGTTGAAAATGTAGTTTTACTTAAAATAAAAGAGCAAGAATGATCAGCAATGAAAATGACCCGGAATTGAATGGAAAATACTTGGGCACTATCAGCAGTGATTTTGTAAAAATAAGTGAAACACTTAAAGAAGCTGCCTACCAAGTAAGAAAAAGGAAATTCTCAGAATATCCAATTTTCCCTATTAGCAAAGAAGAACAGCCCATAGGACAATTGTTTCTCAGCAACAAAGAAAAACCATTGGATTGGAATTATTACATCACCTATTTGGATGAATTTGTTCAGCGAAAATTGATAAAAGAAGACGGAATAGAACAGTTTAAAGCTGCTTATAAAGACCCGGATGAATTCTGTTGTCTTTTTGTAGTGGATGCTGAATTCACAAAGTTTTTATACATTCCTTATCCCGAAGAATAAGGAATGTATAAAAAACCAACTCAAGGCAGGGATTAAAAATGTACCCAGCCTTGGGCTTTTAATTCAACGGCTGTATCACTTTTGGTGATAAGGTATTTTCCATTGTCTTTTTCAGTAACATGCCCAATAAAATGGATATCAGGATGTTTCTCCAGCTTCTTAAAATCATCTTGATTAATAGTGAAGAGTAACTCATAATCTTCACCTCCATTTAACACACAGGTAATGGGGTCTAAGTTTAGCTCCACAGCTGTATCAAATGTTTGCTTGTCTATGGGCAGTTTGTCTTCATAAATGGCTACCCCTACATCGGATGCCTTACAGATATGAAATAATTCTGAAGCCAATCCATCAGAAACATCGATCATACTAGTAGGTACCAAGCCCATCTCTTTAAATTCATGAATAATATCCATTCTGGCATCCGGTTTCAATTGCCTTCCGGTGATGTAAGGATATTTTTCCAAATCCGGTTGCATGTTTGGATTGGATAAAAACACTTGTTTTTCACGTTCCAGTATCTGAAGCCCAATAAATGCCGCACCCAAGTCACCTGTAGCACAAATGATATCATTGACTTTAGCTCCTGACCTGTAGCTGATGGCAGACTTCTTTACTTCTCCAATGGCTGTAATACTGATGACCAAACCGGCTCTGGAGGAGGTGGTATCTCCGCCTACTATATCCACATTGTAATGCGTTGCAGCTAATTTAATTCCCTCATAAAGTTCTTTTACAGCTTCTACCGAAAATCGGCTGGAAAGCCCAATGCCAACAGTCATTTGTGTAGGAATCGCATTCATGGCAGCTACATCACTTACATTTACGGCCACAGCCTTAAATCCAAGATGCTTTAATGGAGTGAATGATAGGTCAAAATGAACTCCCTCTAAAAGTAAATCAGTTGTCACCACACGAAGGTCATCCCCTTGGCCAATCACTGCAGCATCATCTCCTATTCCTTTTACAGAACTGGAATGGTTGGTTTTGATATCCTCACTTATCATATCTATAAGCCCAAACTCTCCAAGATTTGAAATTTCAGTCCTTTTTTCCTTATCCATAGTATTTATTATCTGCTAATTTCCCATTAATCCACGGGCAATCCATTTCAAATACAAAAGTACAACATATTTGTGAGTTGGCCATTTCGTGAATAGGCATTCTTATCGGCTAAAATTCAAACCCACTTTCCATAAAACCAATTATTTCCAATCATCGGAAAACCCTTATGAACAGGAAAAAGCGTCTATTTCCATTTGATTTGTTAACTTTGCTTAATAATTCGGTAGGAAAAATGGAATTTATTTCTAACATTACCGGTTAATTGTCGTTAAATGATTAGGGTAATTAAATTTGAATAGATATGATCATCGTTTCAGAAAAGGCCAAGGATCGTATCCTTGAACTTAGACAAGAAGAGAACAGAAATGAAGAGGAAAACATAAGGGTATCCGTCAAAGGCGGTGGTTGTTCAGGCTTAATGTACGACCTAGGCTTTGACAACAAAACCACTGATTCCGACCAGATTTTTGAAGACAAGGGTGTTAAAATAATCGTGGATAGAAAAAGCTTACTTTATTTGGCAGGCACAACTTTGGAATTCACAGATGGTTTGAACGGCAAAGGGTTTCAATTTGTGAATCCAAATGCTTCTAGAACTTGTGGGTGTGGAGAAAGTTTTTCCATATAAAAAATAATACATTCCGAATACCCAAAATAAGGCAAATCAAGCCTTATTTCGGGTATTTTTTTTACCTTTTCAATTGCTTTTTTCATAAGTCCACAATAGCAGAGTACCCCTTACTCTGTACCCTATTTATTTTATTATTCTTAAATTTTAATTTGGAGATAAGATGGTTCTGCTCTGGTAAAAATTTCGTAAGAAAGCAATCCTAAAGCGCTGCAACTGCATAGTTTATATCTGCTTCATCTGACAAAAAACAACACGATAATTCACTATTTTCAAATAAGAAATATTAAAAGAAAGTTAAATATAATTTTATCAAGATTGCACCAATGGTTATTTTTTTTATTACTTTAGTCTCAGTTTAGCAATAAATTTAATCCCCGGAAATAAACAAAAGTCCTAAAACTATTAGGAATTTTTATCACCACATTGAGATTTTAATTATCCACCAGCTTATCTATGAAAAGCAATATATTTATTGTGTTGGCTTTGGCATATGTATTACCAACATTCAGTTTAGCCCAAAACATCACAATCTTCGGAAAAGTAACTTCAGAGGAAGATGGAATTGGAATGCCCGGAGTACTTATTAGGGCCATGGAAACCGGAATATCTACCGCTACAAATGAATTAGGAGAATACCGAATTATTTTAAAAAAGGAAGCCAATATTGCTTTTTCCTCGATGGGATTTGTACCTCAGAAATTCTTAGTGGAAAATAGCATGGAATTGAACATAAGCCTAGTGCCCAATCTCAATTCGCTAGATGAAATTGTGGTCGTTGGATATGGAAGTACTCATAAATCTTCCCTTACTGCAAATATTTCCAGAATTGAAGGGGAAGATATAGCGAATATTCCGGTGCCAAATTTTCAAGAAACTTTGCAAGGAAGACTTCCCGGAGTATTTGTAGCTGATGCCAGCGGAAAACTAGGGGATGGGGTAAAAGTAAGAATTAGGGGTACAAGCTCTATCTCTGCCGGCAATGACCCATTATACATCATTGATGGAATACCTGTTACTTCTTCAGGAAGCATTGATAACAGCAACCCCATGGCCATGCTTAATATGAGAGATATCGCCTCAATTAATGTCTTGAAAGACGCAGCTGCTGCATCAATTTATGGCGCCAGAGGTTCGAATGGTGTGGTGGTGATCACCACCAACAAAGGATTTTCAGGTAAAACCAAGTTTAATGTAGGCATTCAGAGAGGTTATAGTAGCCCAACCCGTAAAAAGAAATTCTTAAATGCCAGTCAATATGTAGCGCTCTTCAGAGAAGCGGGGTATAACAATGACTTGGCTGCCAATATAGACCCGATCAATAGGCCTGAGGAATATCCGGATTCTCAACTTCAGTTTGTTGACAATCTCTTGGACCAATATGCGGGGCATTCAGATTGGAGAACCGGGAATGTAAATACCAACTGGCAAGACCAGGCATTTAATTCGGATGCGGGAGTGACAAATGTCAATTTCTCAGCTTCAGGAGGAGATGACAGAACTAAGTTTTATTTTTCAAGTGCCTACGATAAGCAAGAAGGAATCTTGATTCGGAATAGCTTGGAAAGAATTTCAGGAAGGTTAAACCTAGACCACCGGCTTAGTGATAATTTTTCTTTCGGTGCTAATTTCAGCCTTTCAAGCACCTCCACCAATACCTTGCCCGGCGACAATCTATTCAATAATCCCATGCAACTGGTGGCTTTGGCACCCATTTCCCCTTTGCGAGATTTGGATGGAAACTTATATGATCGCCCTACTACAATTTATTATAACAATTTAATCGACTCTGAAAATTCCAGCTGGACCACCAGAAGTTTAAGAAACCTCAATAATGTGTATGGGGAGGTGAAGATCAATAAGGAACTTAGCTTTAGGTCTGAGTTTGGATTGGACAATATCACACAAAACGATGACAGGTATTTTGGTTCACTCACAGCCACCGGACAAAGTTCCAATGGTTATGGTTCCTCCCGTTGGTTAAAAATCACCAACTATACGACCAACAATTATTTTACATACAAACCTATTATTCAGGGGAATCATGATTTAGAGGCTACTTTGGGGATGTCCTACCAAAACAGTGAAACCCGATTTACGAGTGTAGATGGAAGGGAATTTCCTTTGGACGGGCTGAAGACAATAAATTCAGCCGCTGAGATTGTAGATGGCACATCCACTCTTACTAGCTCATCCTTTCTCTCCTATTTTGCTCGGGTAAATTATTCACTGGAAGACAAATACCTGCTTGGGATTAGCACCCGATATGATGGCTCCTCTAGATTTGGAAACAGCAAAAAATATGGTTTTTTCCCGGCAGGATCTTTGGGATGGGTTATAAGTGAAGAACCCCTACTGAAAGACAATGCCTACTTAAGCTTTTTTAAGCTCCGCGCTTCCTATGGACTCACAGGAAATGCATTGATCGGTGATTTCGACCACCTAGGATTGTATGAACCACTCCCCTATAACCTAAGTCCCGGCTTGTCCCCCACCCAAATAGCCAATCCAAACTTAACGTGGGAGACCACCAAGCAATTTGATATAGGTTTAGAATTTGGTCTATTTGATGACCGCATTTCAGGAGAAATTGATTTTTATGATAAAACTACAAAAGACTTATTGTTGCTGGTACCTGTTCCTGCTACCACAGGTTTTGTGTCCCAGAGGCAAAATATAGGTGAAATGCAGAATTACGGTTTTGAGATTTTACTCAACTCGATTAATTATGCCAACAAAAATCTAATTTGGCGTTCTTCTTTTAATTTTTCCAGAAACATCAACCGAGTTCGATCGCTTTCCAAAGACCAAACTTCCATCCCACCTCCTTACTCTAGTTACCTAAACGGGATATTTATCGATCAACCCATGGCCGTTTTTTACGGCCCTAAATATGCCGGCGTTGATCCGGACAATGGCGATGCCTTGTACTATGCGAATGAAGATCTTTCAGAAACCACCAATGATTATAATTCTGCTGCTAAGTTATTTCTCGGAAGTCCAAACCCCGATTTCATTAGCGGATTAACCAATGAAATCTCCTACAAAAACATTGATCTGCTTTTCCTACTCCAGGGAGTATATGGCAATAAAATTTACCAAGCGGCAGGTGGGTATTATTCCAACAATGCCTATTGGTTTGACAACAATACGGGGGACCAAATGGAAAGGTGGCAAAATCCCGGAGACATCACTGATGTCCCTCAAGCCAGGATCGGTCAGTGTAATGGATGTTCTGCCTCAAGCAGGTATATTTCTGATGGCAGTTACCTTCGCCTTAAAACCATCTCTCTGGCCTATAATTTCCCTGAAAAATGGAACAATAAATTGAAAATTCAGGATGCGAAAATTTATATAATTGCGCAAAACTTATTGACCTTCACCAAATACGATGGCTGGGACCCTGAAGTAGGCACCGAAGCCTTGTCCAATAGTTTTTCCAATGCAAATTTATTTCAGGGAGTTGATCTCTACTCAGCGCCCCAGGCCAAAACCTTTTCCATAGGATTAGATTTAGGGTTTTAAACAATTTAACTATGCCTTTAAAAGTTTCTCATTTACCATTTGTTTTTTTATTCAGCTTCTTTACCCTATCCTGTGATTCCAATCTGGACATTAAACCATCACAAGAAATAGATGAGGGCACAGCACTTGACAATGATGGCAATATCAAAAGCGTCTTAATAGGTGCTTATGCAAACCTGAGAAAGTCTGAACTTTGGGGAGGACGGTTGCTATTATACAGTGAAATGCTGGGCGCAAATAATGAAATTAGATGGACGGGCACATTCAGTCAACCTAGGGAAATGTTGAACAAAAGCATTTTAACCAACAATACTTTTGTAACGGACACTTGGACTGTAGCTTATAGCACCATCAATATCACCAATAATATTTTAGATGCTATATCTAAGGTAAATGAAGCGGACCAAGATAAGGTGAAAGGTGAAGCACTTTTCATACGGGCTATTGTCTACTATGAGCTGGTAAAACTGTTTTGTCAGCCTTATATAGCCGGTAATACCGAAGTAAATCCGGGTGTACCTTTAATTTTAACGCCTTCGAGAGGAGGAAAAAACAATGGTATCGTAGAGAGGTACCCTATTGAAGAAATATATAAGCAAATAATTGAGGACCTCAGCATAGCAGAACAAATTTTACCGGACACCAATGGGGTATATGCATCTAGCTTTGCTGCATCCGCCATACTTTCCAGGGTTTTTTTACAAATGGGGGATTATGCTTCAGCAAGGGATGCGGCCAACCGCAGCTTAAACGTTGCCCTTTCCATTGGTAAAAGCCTCATGACTAATTATGCCGATGCGTTCAATAATGAATCTGACAGTCAAGAGGATATTTACACCATTCAAGTAAATAGTCAGGATTCAGAGAATGCCATGCAGCTTTTTTACTCTACTCCTGAATATGGAGGTAGAGATGGAGATGTAAGCATTTTAAACGCTCATTTGGAATTATACGAAACCGGAGACGATCGCCTCCTTCTTTTTCAGGAAAGAGCAGGAGCATTGCGTACTAACAAATGGAGAGACCCCAATAGGAATGTTAAAATAATAAGGTTGGCAGAACTCTACTTGACACGTGCCGAAGCCAATTTCCGTGAAGGGACAAGTTTGGGGGCCACACCTCTCGAAGATCTAAATAGGATTAGGAGAAGGGTTTCTTTGCCTGAGAAAAGCAGTGTCAACCTAGAAAATATTTTAATGGAAAGAAAATTAGAGTTGGCACATGAAGGTCATATTTTGCATGACATCAAAAGGACGAAGGGGTTTGTAACAGACAATAATGACCCTGCGCTAAAGTACACTTTTGATGACCCAAAATTGGTTTTTCCAATTCCCGAACGAGAAATACTAGCCAATAGTAAATTGATCCAAAATCCGGGATATTAAAACAAGCACCGGCTACCGACTAATTTTAGGGATTCAACTTTTAGGTCCCTTCCCCCATGCCGGACGATTCATCAATTGGCTTTATTAAACCTTTTTATAATTATTGTCACCTATTAATAGATGTAAAATGTACTCGAATAGGCAGTCTTTTTCGAATACATTTTCAATAAAATTAATCACAATTCTTACCTTTAGGCTTTCGAAATTAAGTCAACAATCAATGGAGGAAGTTAAGAAAGTAACGCTAGACGAAATACATCACTCATTAGGTGCAAAAATGATCCCTTTCGCAGGGTATAACATGCCGGTTAGGTATAGCTCCGATATGGAGGAACACAAGACTGTACGAGAAAATGTAGGCGTATTTGATGTTTCCCATATGGGTGAGTTTATTGTTGAAGGTCCACAAGCCCTTGATTTGATTCAAAAGGTTTCCTCTAATGATGCCTCCAAACTTAAAATAGGACAGGCCCAATACACTTGTTTTCCAAACGCTCAAGGGGGAGTTGTTGATGACTTTTTAGTTTATAAACTTGAAGAGGAGCGTTATATGTTAGTGGTTAATGCATCCAATATTGCCAAGGATTGGGAATGGATTCAGAAACACAATACCGAAAATGCACAGTTGGAAAATATTTCCGACCAAACCTCTTTATTTGCTATTCAAGGTCCAAAGAGCATAGAAGCCCTCCAATCCCTAACTTCTGTTTCCTTAAAGGACATACCCTTTTACCATTTCGAAATTGGTACCTTTGCCGGTATAGAAAACGTAATAATTTCTGCTACCGGCTATACCGGAGAACAAGGCTTTGAACTGTATGTTAAAAATGAAGATGCCCAAAAAGTATGGGATGAGATTTTTAAAGCCGGCGATCCGTTAGGAATTAAACCTATAGGACTAGGGGCAAGAGACACCTTACGACTAGAAATGGGATATTGTTTGTATGGACATGAACTCAATGACAGGACTTCGCCTTTGGAAGCAGGCTTAGGCTGGATAACAAAATTTACCAAGGAGTTTATCAACCATGAAAATTTAAAAAAACAAAAAGAAGAAGGTCTTCAGAAAAAGTTGATCGGCTTTAAACTTCTAGAAAGGGGAATTCCAAGGGCTGATTACCCCATATTAAATACAGAAGGACAAGAAATTGGCATTGTAACTTCAGGCAGCCAATCTCCTAGTCTGGGAATAGGTATAGGACTAGGTTATGTAGACATTGCTTATGCCAAAGCGGGAACTGAAATAAAAATCCAGATAAGGAAAAAAAGCCTAGCTGCCAAAGTAGAAAAACTACCCCTTCTAAAAAAATGAAAACCATAGAAACCTGTGTTAGTCCCGACTTGTTGGACTTACATGAATTGACCAATAAAACTGTAATTGTTGTTGATATTTTCAGGGCAAGCTCTACCATGGTAACCGCACTTTCTAATGGCGTGAAAACCATTGTTCCAGTCCGAGACCTAAACCAATGCATGACCTATAAAGAACAAGGCTGGCTGATCGCCGGGGAACGGAATGGAAAACAAGCGGATGGTTTTGATTTAGGAAATAGCCCTTTGGCATATTTGAACCAACAATTTGCCGAAAAAAATGTAGCCATGACCACCACAAATGGTACTCGGGCCATTTCCTTAGCCAAAGAACACGCTGCCGAAGTTCTTATCGGTTCATTTTTAAATCTAAAGGCTACTGCAAACTATTTGCAAAACTTATCCAATGATGTCTTGGTGCTTTGTGCCGGATGGAAAGGGAAATTTAATATAGAAGATTCTCTATATGCTGGTGCATTATCTCTGGTTTTGGACTGGAAGCATAATTGCGACGCCACCTTAGCCATGGAATCGCTTTATAGACAAGTTGGTGCAAACCTCTATGAATTTCTCCAACAGGCATCCCATGCCAAACGCCTTCAAAATCACGATTTAGAAAAAGACATTAACTTTTGCCTCCATACAGACCAATACAATGCGGTGGTGTATCTCTCTGAAGAAGGTCTAAAGTTAAAGGCTTAAACATCCTTCATAATGGATCATTCATTCTTATATGGCTTAGCTATTTTCCAAAATGGATTTTAGTTTATGTAGCCCTTCAGAAAAATCTTCCCCAACCATTTCTTCCATATCCATCATTAAGAGCATTGTGTTCATAGGGTAATCCATCCTACCTTCAAATCCCCAGATGACCTTGGTATGGTTGTCATCGATTTCCTCAAACGCCATATAAGCTCTGTCCTCAGCCTCAAAAGGTTCTTTGAATCTGAGCGCATAATCAATTCTTTCCCCCTTTTTAATGGATATAATCTCTTGCTCCCCTACCCCAACATTTGGGTCACTGCTATCCCAGGCAGACACAAATCCGACTTCACCATCCACACCAATGAAACTCTTTTTCATGGTAGGATCCTTAGATGCCCAGCTAGAAAAATTCTCTTGGTTTTTGAGCAACCTAACATATTCATAAACCTCATCCTTTGGCCGGTCTATGGTCACTTCCCGGACCACCGAGTAATCCTGATCAACAAATATCCCAACCATTAATGGAATGGAAATCAGTATTAACACTACGACAAGAACTATTTTTACAACCTTCATAATTGGGTTTATTTGTTAGGTGACAGAATAAATAGCTGATATTTGAGACTCACTGACTTAATTTAATAATTAACAGGAAATTACCAAAATATATCAACAACTAGAATCCTTTGCAAGCCTCCCTGTTACCTTATCCTTTTTATTACTTCCCCACAAGTCAACATGGCTTTTCCAAAATAAGGATTCAAAACCTCATCACTCTTACTCAACCAGCTTGCTCCGTTATTGGCATCAGCCATGGGGCATCGCTGCACATACAAGCTATGAGTGTAGCCTTTAGAGATTTCGGTAATGCTTATCATTTTATCGGAAATTGAAAGAAAATTTTTACGGATATCAGCCAAAGAACTTTGAGAATTAACCTTTTCAAGCAGTCCCGACAAAACCGCATGGTATTTGGACCAATCCATATGAGCCTTCTCCTCAAAAGAGGTCTGGTCCAACTTTGATAAACTTTTAAGCATGTCTGCTGCTGTTGACTTGGCTTTTAATAAATCATCAGTAACCAATGCATTTTTCAAATCAAAATAATATTCAAAGAGCTGAGCCAAATCCGTTTTGGAAGTTTTGGAAAGTGGGATTTTATTCGAAACTTCTTTTCCTTTGGCTTTACTTATTTCCCCGTGATTATGACCGGAAGAAGCTACGCCATCCTCCGGACTCATCATGCTCGGCTTACCTGCTAGCTGGGCAGCCGCATCAACACTAAATGCACCATTGACTACAATTTCTTCACCTGACTCAAGGCCTGAAGTGATAATGTATGCAGCTCCCAATGCTGATCCAAGGGTAACCTCCCGCAGTTGAAATTTCAATCCTTCTGTGGTGCTTTTTTTCACATAAACTATAGACCTGGTTCCTGTCCACATCACTGCTGTCTTGGGCACCACTATGGCAGCATCATCTCCTGATACGGTACTGTTAACCACTCCAGAAACAAACATCTCCGGTTTAAATTTTAAATCAGGATTGTCCACACTTATTCGGGCATGGGCAACTCTGGTGACAGGATCTATAATTGGGTCGAGGTAATCAATTTCTCCTTTAAAGGTTTTACCGGGAATGGCTTGCAAGGTATAAGCAACTTTATCACCCGTTTTTACCCAAGGAATTTCAGCTTCATAAACATCAAACAACACCCAAACCCTTGACAAGTTTGACACCTCATAAATGGCTTGGCCCATATCCAAATGATCTCCCAGGTTGGCAAATTTTTGAGAGACATAACCCGACACATTGGCTTTGATGGGGAAATTCTTTATTACCTTCTCTGTTGTCAAAATTTTTTGAATCTGTTCATCAGTTACCTTCCAATTTTTAAGTTTTGCCACAGCGGCCTTAAAAAGAGCCGGTTGTTCATCCTTTATTTTATAGGCCTGAAGAAGCTCTTCCTGGCTGGTCACCAACTCAGGAGAATACACCAAAGCTATAGTTTGTCCTTTGGCTATATATTCTCCGGTAAAATTCACCATCAACTGCTCAATTCTGCCCGGTATATGGCTTGCTTGGGTAAATAATAACCGCTCGTCCACTTGAATCTTACCCGGCAACCTCAGCGTTTTAATTCCTTTTTCTTTGCCTACAACCATTGTTTGTACATCTGCAAGCTGGATTGCCGTGGCTGTCATGCTAATTGACATCGGGTCAACTTCGGCAATATCACTCTCCAAAGGAATAAGATCCATACCACATATAGGACAATCACCTGGTTCACTTTGGCGGATCTGTGGGTGCATAGAACAGGTGTAAATCGAGGAAACCCCGGCAGTTTCCTCTTGATGTATATGCTCTGATGGTGGCTCAGAAATGGTTTTAGTTGGTTTAATTAACCAGCCTAGCAAAATCCCTACCACAAGTGTAATGACAATAAGGAAGGATTTATTTTTTATTAGCTGTTTCATAGTTTCACGGTTAAGCTTTGCGCGATTTCAATTTGACTTATGCATTCAATATTACCTTTACTCCCCTTCTTCAAGTCGCTTGATCATTGCTTTCATTTGAGCAATTTCTTTCTTTTGCGCTTCAATAATATCCTTTGCGAGTTGCTGAGCTT
The DNA here is from genome assembly GCF_963976465.1 of uncultured Cyclobacterium sp. Lineage (NCBI taxonomy): Bacteria > Pseudomonadati > Bacteroidota > Cytophagia > Cytophagales > Cyclobacteriaceae > Cyclobacterium > uncultured Cyclobacterium sp. The sequence goes on from NZ_CAXBOC010000076.1 coordinate 12,819, forward strand.
CAGGGTCTTTCAAATCCGCTTTCTGACTAACCATAATCGCCGATGAGTGATGAGGAATCATCGCCTTCATCCACTGTACATCAGCAATTAGAGTTTGGTTACGGAGCATGGTTAGGGTTGCTATAAATAGGACGATGGACGTCCCAAGAATCATAAAATTGACTTTTTTATTTTCATACATTCCCCACATAAAAAGAAGCATGGACACTGCCATTGGAGCTACCATTAATAGGGTCATATACGTTCTTGTGGTGCTCAACATGACATGGTCAAAGACATCTGCATTTAAAAACATCACAGCATACATGATAACAAATGAAACTGCCATCATGGCGGAAAACTTGAGATAATTATTGCTTTTCATATCAGTAAGATTTTGCAGTTAAATAATTTATTTGTGCCTCAGCAAGATGGTAAGCTACTGAGGCTTTGACTTTCATTTTATTGTATTCCAGCAGTTGTTGCTGGAGGCGTAAAACTTCTTCAAATTTTTGTCCCGAGTTTGCATAGGCACTGTATAGCAAATCAAGGGTTTGTTTGCTGGTTTTGATCTGCCTGTCAAAGGAATCAATAAGCTCTAATTGAATTTCCATTTCTACTTTATACCTATGGAAGGAACCTTGAAGACGGTTAGCGATGTCCTGCTTTTCCGCTTGATAAGATTCACTGAGCAACGAGGCTTCTTTTTCAGCTGCTCTGTATTTTTTTCTAAAAAGCGGAAGACTCATGCTCAAGGTAGGCATCAGTGCATTTTTCCCATTCTCTTCAATCAGTAGGTCATTCCTTTCACCTACCGTCACATAATCAATACCTACCCCTAATTGTGGTAAACCATTCTTGACAGCTAATTTTTGATTAAGTTCAGCAGCTTGAATTTTCAAATCCAAACTTTCAAGTAATGGATTGTTCCTGATAGAATTATAGTAAAGCGGATGAAGATCCTTTGGCAGGGGTATTTTTTCGTCAATTTCTATCGGGGAATCAGGCTCTCTTCCCAAAATAGCATTGAGCCTAGCCTTTGCTGCATAAACTTTTTTACACAAAACATCCAAACTGGTTTGGGCATTGGTATTCATAATATCAACCCTAAGCAGGTCTGTCATAGACCCTTTTCCATTCTCGAACGTTGAGGTAGCAATAGATTTATAGGTTTCCAAAATCTGAAGATTCTCTTTTTCTATTTCCATCAACTCCATAGTTTCTAATAGTGGATAATAGACAGCAGAAATCTCATAATAAAGTACATTTTTCGCATCCAAAAACTCCTGGTATTTTACTTCCGCAAGGACAGTTGCCACTTCCCCTTTCGTACGCAAAGTTCCGAACCATGGAAACATTTGCGTCAATGAAAGACGCATCCTTTGAGGGCCAAGTCTGGTTTCAACAGGAGAGATAAAATAACCAAAAGACAAATTGGGATCATTCAAGGATTGGGCTTGAGGGATTTTTTCCAAAGCCGCTTCAA
>NZ_CAXBOC010000077.1:0-14282 GCF_963976465.1 uncultured Cyclobacterium sp.
CCTTATTGGGAAGCTTATTATACGTCCCGGTATCGCTTCTGTTTTTCTTTATTGGTACTGCGCTTTTTGCTTATTATCAAGCGATGCCGGAATTGTTACCTGAAAAATTTAGTGATCTGTCCCAAGCGGATAAAGTTTTTCCTTATTTCATTGTTAGTGGTTTGCCTGTAGGGATGACAGGGTTACTTATTGCTTCTATTTTTGCGGCAGGAATGAGTACAATCTCCACCAGTATCAATAGTTCTGCCACCATAATCCTTACAGACCATTACAAAAGATATATAGCTCCTGATGTGAATGGGAAGTCAGAAATGAGAGTATTGCTTTTCTCCTCCTTTGTGATGGGTTTATTGGCGATTATTGTAGCCATTGCCTTCAATGGGGTGGAAAGTGCTCTGGATGCCTGGTGGGCTTTGTCGGCCATATTTAGTGGAGGTATTCTGGGCTTGTTTCTGCTTGGATTTATCGGTAAAAACATCAAAAAAAAATATGCCGCCATAGGCGTTGCTTTAGGAGTATTGGTGATTGCTTGGATGAGCTTGTCTCCGGTAATTCTGGAAGAAGGCATGAGGTTCAGAAGTACCTTTCATGCCAACCTTACCATCGTTTTCGGTACCATTGTTATTTTCTTGGTAGGGTTTTTACTTTCTGCATTAGCCAATAAAAAGAATGAATAAAATTAGTTTTGATTAATCTGAAATTCCTCTTGAAGAGTAGATCAACATGCTGATGATGATTAGCAGGATAAACAGTACGGCATATTCAAATTGTAACCAAATGTCTGATCTGGCTTTGATACGGTAACTCAAGTTGGTGAGTTTTTCTCCTTCAGAAAGCTGGATTTTAGAAAGCTCTCTTAAATCATTAAAAACACGCTCGAAGTCCGAATTAAATCTTTGAACGCTGTTTTCATAGTTGTTTTCTGTAGCTACTTGGTTGCTGAAATAACTTTGTATCTCAAGTTTTTCTGAAACCAAATGCTTAAAGTCATTGAGGTATTTCTCTTCTTTGGGGGTCAGGTATGTTCTTTCAAAGCCGGAAATAATAGCCAGAATTTGTTCGTGATAGTCTATTACCTGGGTTTTAACGGACATGTATTGGTCCATAGATTCGGTATTTGCTACCAGTAATCGCATTCGAAAAAGTAATTCAGTAATATTGAAAATATAATCCTGCACGACCAATCGGTCTTCATAAACGGTTACAAATGAAGCCTCCAATTCGTCTACGTTGCTTTTATCAACCAAACTTTTAGCGAAAATGAGAAACAATACGAGAATTAATGCAATGGCTATTTTTGTCTTGAAAGCTAAAAACGTTTTTCGTGTCATTTTTCATTAATATTAAATAATTGCTAAAATTTTAAATTGATCTTCAAAGGACTAAATGGAAAATCTTTTTGATATCGTATTACTAAACCGGTCTATTAATGATAGCCATTTTTAATTGTGCTTCTCTTTTTTTATTTAGGAGAATCCTATTTTTGGGATTATTATTACTGAATTGCTGTATAATTTAATGATTAATTAAAGCATTAAATTTTGCTTTATCAACTAAAGGGTACAATATTTCAGAGGACAAGATTTCTTTCCTTCAAAAGTGTGCTGACGGGATGGTGAAAGTGAATGTGGTCCCTTTACCGGGCTTGCTGATTACATTTATCTCCCCTCCATTTTTTTCAATAAAATCCTTTGTTAAATGTAAACCCAGACCAGTTCCTTTCTCACCTTCTGTGCCATATTGTTGCTTATTGGCCAATTCTTTTGAAAATACATTTTTTAATATTTCTTCATTCATGCCTATACCGTTGTCTTTTATTGAGATTTCCCAAAAACCCTGGTTTGATTTTTTACTTGAAATAATAATTTTACCTCCTTTTGGAGTGAATTTCAGGGCATTGTTTAGCACATTTCTTAAAGCCAAGCTTATTTGATCCCTGTCGGCATAACAAATCGTGTTTTCCTCTAATTGGTTTATAATTTCAATGTTTTTGTTTTTTGATATCGGCTTGTTTAAGCTAATGTTTTGTTCTACCAACTGGTGCAAGGATATGTCGGCAGGCGCTGTTACTATTCCTTTCATTTGACCTTTCGCCCAGTTTAATAAATTAACGAGCGTGAAATGAACTTGTTCAACTTCATTTCGCAATTGTTTGGATACCAATAAAAATTCCTTTTGTTCTAAATTTTCATCTACCACATATTGCATTAGCCCTTTTAAACTAGTGATCGGACTTTTGAGGTCGTGTCCAACGATACTGAAGATTTTGTCTTTCGTTTCATTTACCTGAAACAATTGCTTGGTTATTTTTTCATTCTCATTTTTCTGATGTAATAGTTTTTTATTTAATTTCTCAAATTCATTCCTTTGCTTGGTTACAATTACTTTGGCTTTTGTCTGAGCTTTAATTGACCGAATAGCGATTATAAAAGCGATCAATAAAATGACAAGGATGATCGAAACCCCGTTTCGAATATTTTGGGCCATCCTGTTTTCATTCAAGAGGTCTTTCTCTTTTTGTTGTTGAAGAAACTCTGTTTCTTTTTTTTCAGATTCGTATTTTGCATTAATTTCCTGAATTTGCTCATTTATTTCTGAACTCATGATACTGTCTTGGTACAGTTTATGCAATTTAAAATGATGTAGTGCTTGAGCATAAACATTCATTTCCTCATAAATCCTACTAAGCAACAAGTGACTTTTGTCAATATTACTATTGATATCACTTTCAACAAAAATCTCAAGACTTTCTTCTATGTTTTGCTTGGCTTCATGGAGTTGGTTCATGTTTAACCGGGCTTCTCCCATGCCAAGTAAATCGTAACCTATTCCGACACGGTCATCCCTTTCTTTATCCACAACATAGGCCTTTTCAAAATTTACATATGCGTTTTGGTTTTCTCCCTGAATAAGAAAAAGTTCACCCAAATTAAAATAACTTACAGAAATCAGTTGCTTATTGTTCATCTTTATGCCTAGCTCAAGAGTAGCTTCTAACTGTGTCATTGCCTTTTTCAATTCCCCTCTTTCCTTGTAAATTAAAGCGATGTTTATTCTTGATGAAGCGATGCCTGTTTGGTCGTTATAGACTTCTCGGATTTTTAGTGCGCGAGTATGGTATTCCAAGGCCTTTTCAATATTTCCAACATCCATGAATACTAAACCTAGATTGCTTAAAGTTTTGCTTTGCTCAAATTCCGACAAATGTTCTTCTTTGATTTTAAGGGCTTGTAAATAATGGGTCACTGCCTTCGTATAATTTCCCTTTTCGTAAGCATTTAGCCCCATACTATTGTAGAGATTCGCTAGACCTAGCCAATACTCTTCCTTTTCAGCGAGATTTAAGCCTTCTTCAAAATAACTTAAAGCTTGAGTGTATTCTCCTTTAAGATTGTGATAGGCTCCAATGTTTCTATAAGCATCTATTTTGCCGATGGTATAGTCTATCTGCTCGCTTGCTTTTAGACTTTTCATGGCCAATAAGTAAAGACTGTCCGGGTTTCTATGGTAATAAATTTCACCCAATCGATTCAATTGGTCAATATAATCAGCTGTAGGGAAAAAGTTTTCTCGATTTTCTAATGTCTGTAATTGATCAATTTGGGATTGAATGGTGTCGGTTTGAGCCCATAAGGAATGCGTTGCAAACATCACTGACAGCATTGCAGCAATGGGAAAAATAATTTTATAATTAAATAACGCAGCCAAAGGTTATTGTTTGTTTAAGTTATAAACAGAATAGTTAATCGTGTGCAGTAATAAACAGTTGTATGAAAATTCGCGCCTGAGGAATGTTTTTTAACTAGAATAATGGTAAAGAAAGTCAATGTTAATTAGTATAGTTTTACTTCACCAATCTTAGAGTAAAAGCCGGTATATATGCCAAATAGCGATTGGTACCAAATCCTCAATTCCTGTTTATTAACCTTGAGTGAATAGTAATGTTTTACTATTCCTATCTTATCTGCTTCTTGATCTTATTTGTCCTTCTTTAGTTGGTTTGAAGAGCTTTTTTGTTGTTCAAAAGAACGACAAAGTTATTGTTAAAATATTAATTATTAAATAAAATTTAAGGGGTTTTAAAGTTTTTACCTTATTTACACCATATAGATTTTGTAGTTTATTAATGGATGAGGTTTAAATATTTCCAAGTCTTTTCTCTTTAAGGTAACTTTTTAAAATAGATTAAGAAAGGGCTCAGTTGAATTTTTAAAACATAAGGCTGCTTTTTTATGAAATTGGTATTGTTTAAGAGAAATTTACATACCAATTGTACAGCAAATCAAGCAGGTGAAATTAATTTGAATTTTAGGATAGCCACGTGAATTAACAATTCACTGAATTACTTTTTTAATTGCTTGAATTTTATTTTTAGCTTTAAGGTTCAAAATTGAATTGATGACACGATGAAAAATACCAACCCCACCTCAACAGCAGCTTGGAAAAGTTTGTCTGGAGCTGCTAACACTCCAATTGATATAAAATCTTTGTTTGAAGAAGATCCCAATCGATTTAGAAAGTACAGTGTTCGCTTCAAAGACATTTTACTTGATTATTCAAAAAATGGAATAAATGAGAAAATTTTCTCTTCACTTATAGATTTGGCCAATCAGACAAATTTAAAAGAAGCCATAGAGGATATGTTTTCCGGTAAACCAATCAATGCTACCGAAGGTAGGGCCGTTTTACATACTGCTTTGAGAAACAGATCAAATGATCCGGTCTACGTTGATGGAAAGGACGTTATGCCTGATGTTAATGAAGTATTGGAAAAAATGAAGGTTTTTTCTGAAAAGGTATCTAAAGGAGTATGGAAAGGATATACAGGAAAGCCTATCGAATCCCTTGTTAATATTGGTATTGGTGGGTCAGATCTTGGTCCTGTTATGGTGACAGAAGCACTTAAACCTTACCAGCACCCTCATATCAAAACTTATTTTGTGTCTAATGTAGATGGTTCCCATATCACAGAGGTGCTTAAACAAGTGAATCCGGAGACTACGATGTTTTTTATCGCATCCAAAACTTTTACGACTCAAGAAACCATGACCAATGCCCATACGGCCAGGTCTTGGTTTTTGGAACAAGCCCGTAATGAAGTTGAGGTGGCCAAACATTTTGTAGCCCTTTCGACAAATGGTAATGCAGTTAGAGCGTTTGGTATCGACCTTAACAATATGTTTGAATTCTGGGATTGGGTAGGAGGAAGGTATTCCTTATGGTCAGCCATAGGCTTGACTGTTGCCTGTGCTGTAGGTTTCGATAATTTCAGGAAACTACTGGAGGGAGCACACGATATGGACAAGCATTTCAGGTCAGAATCATTTGATAAAAATTTGCCGGTTTTGCTGGCCCTAATAGGGATCTGGAATACCAACTTTTTGGGAGCCACTTCAGAAACCATTCTGCCTTATGACCAATACATGCACCGTTTTCCTGCTTACTTTCAGCAAGGGAACATGGAGAGCAATGGGAAATACATCGATAGAGAAGGAAACAAAGTAAACTATCCTACCGGGCCTGTCATTTGGGGAGAACCGGGTACCAATGGACAACATGCTTTTTACCAATTGATACACCAAGGCACGCAAATGATACCTTGCGATTTTATCGCTCCCGCCCAAACACATAATCCTGTTAGTGATCATCATGCCAAATTAATGTCAAACTTTTTTGCACAAACAGAAGCATTGATGAATGGTAAATCATTAGAAGAGGTAAAAGAGGAGATGAAGAAAGAAGGTAAGTCTCCGGAAGTTATCAATAAAATTGCTCCTCACAGGGTTTTTGAAGGAAACAGGCCTACCAATTCTATCCTTGTGAAAAAGATCAATCCATCGACCTTAGGGGCTTTGATAGCTATGTATGAGCATAAAATTTATGTGCAAGGTGTAATATGGAACATCTATAGTTTTGATCAATGGGGAGTTGAGCTAGGAAAGGTAATGGCCAAATCAATTCTACCTGAGTTGCAGTCCGATGAAGAAATAGCCTCCCATGATTCTTCTACCAATGGCTTGATCAATGCTTTCAAGGATTTTCGAAAAAGTTAAGAAATTTCCACCGTTGATTGACCCTAAGAATCTATAAGGTATATGCAATTCCTGACGCAGCTACAACCTGCTGCGTCAGGATTTTTTTTATAAGTTGAAGGCTTTTTCCACCAAAGCAGATGTCTCCTACTGTATATTGGTCATTTTCCTTCCCAATTGTTTATTGTATCTATTATGGTAGAGATTTCATTATCACGCAATTCAGGGTGAAGGGGGATGCTTATAATTTCTCGATGAATTTTTTCTGTTAAGGGCAATTTTCCAAAATTTACTTTCTGGTAAGCCGGTTGAAGATGGGGTGGAATAGGATAGTGGATGGCAGTTTCTATTCCATTCTGAGATAAGTATTGAATCAATTTCTCCCTCTTTTCTACCAGTAGAGTAAACAAATGCCAGGTGTGAGAAAGGACCTGGTTTGGGCCAGTTTTCATAGGTAATGTCACGTGTTGAGGATCAATTCCTTTGAGGTAGGCATCAGCAATTTCAGTCCTACGGCGATTGGACTTGTCTAAATGAGGTAATTTTACATTCAGTACACCAGCTTGGATTTCGTCCATCTTCGAATGGGTGCCTATATATTCGAATTTGTACTTTTCCTTGCCACCGTAATTGGTGAGGGCTCGAATGATACTTGCCAATTCGGGCTCGTTGGTTGTGACGGCTCCGGCATCACCTAAGGCCCCTAAGTTTTTTGTAGGGTAAAAGCTGTGGGCAGCAACATGTCCCAACGCCCCGGTTTTAACACCCTTAAATATACAGCCCACTGCCTGGGCATTGTCCTCAATAAGCTTAAGTTGATGCTTGTCAATAAGTTGTCTTATCTCTTCGCTATAAGCATTCCTACCGAAAAGGTGGACCAACACTAAGGCTCGAGATTTTCTTGTAATTTTTTGTTCAAGGGATCTGGAGGAGATATTGAAACTATAAAGCTCAGGTTCCACTGCCACCGGTTTTAGCCCTTGATTGGAAATTGCCAAAAATGTGGCAAAGAAAGTATTGGCAGGAACCAGAATTTCATCCCCCTCCTTTAAATGACCCATGATAAGGTAAGCCTGAAGGATAAGTTCCAGTGCATTGGTCCCATTCCCTAGACTAATACAGTGATTTGTTCCAATATAGTCCGCGAAATTCTTCTCGAATGTTGTAGAGATTTCTCCATTGACATACTGACCACTCCTGCTTATTTGTAATAAGGTGTCTGAGAGTTCAGGTTCAAATGCCTTATTAATGGCTTTTAAGTCTAAAAACTTTATGGGAGAATTGTCCTTCATTTGTATCATTCATGAATTAGGATACGAAAATAATTAACAAGTGAGAATAGATACCATATATTGGAAGAAACTCAATAAAAAACCACTATTATTATTTCCTTGGGCCCAAAGAATGGTCTACTATGGTAGTTATCACGTATATTGAAAAAAAGGCGATATGATGCGATTGTTCATTTATGCTTTTCTCTTTGTTTTGTGGGAATCCTGTTCCTTAAGGGGAATTACAGTTACAGAAAATGTCACCTATATGGAGGAAGGTTATTTGGGAGAATTACCTGAAAAAAAATTAAACATTTTCCGGCCAAAAAAGATTAAAGAAGCCCTTCCTGTCTTGGTATTTATCCATGGCGGTAGCTGGAGATCAGGATCCAAAGAAAAATACAGTTTGATTGCCAGAAGGTGGGCCAGAAGAAACATAGTTGCTGTAATTATTGATTACCCCTTGAGCCCGGAATATAAAATCCACAGCATGGCTATAGCTTCTGCCAAGGCGGTGAATTGGGTGGATGAAAACATCACTGAATATGGTGGTGATCCGGAGAAAATAGTGGTGTCCGGACATTCTGCCGGAGGGCACTTAGCAAGCCTGATTTCCATTCGAGAAGAGTATTTTGATAGTCTTGGTGTTAAAAGCCCAATTGCTGCGGCCGTTTTAAATGATGCCGCTGGCCTAGATATGTACCATTACCTCAAAGAGAAGAACTATGCTCCGGGTACTTCTCATTTAAAAACTTTTACTGATTCACCCCAGGTGTGGAAAGATACTTCCCCAATCTACTTTCTGCATGAAGACATGCCACCCATGCTTTTCATGATGGGTGGGAAAACCTATGAGAGTATTTTAGTAGGTACCGATAGGTTTATGAAAGAATACAAGAAGTTTGTTCCAGAGCCTAATTTCAAAATTCAGAAAAATAAAAGGCATATTCCCATGATGCTTCAAATGGTCTACACTCCCGGTAGGGGCTTTCGATGGGTTATTGATTTTGTCAAAGCTGTAGGTGAATGATTAGGGCATTAGCTGGGAGGAAATCAAGGTATTTTCAGCTCTATTTATGCCGACAAGGCCTCCGTTTAATGGATCCAAAGCAATTCCTTGTCCTGTAAAGGGTGCTTTATACTTTTCAATAAAGTTTAAGGTTTTACCCGTTTTAGGCAAAATTAGATAATAAAGTTTCTTTTCATCGTGCCCGGTAACCAAAAAACCTTCTTTCCAAGGCACACCACCGGAAATGCTCATTTTGCCCATCTCCTCTATCATTTTTTTAGGAAATGTCCATTTACCTATTATTTCCCAATTGTTATTCATTTTGGCTAGATAAGTAAGGTGATTGTCCTTACCGTAATAGGCAAAAAGGGCATACCAATGTTCTTTGTTTTTAACAATCCAGGTAAGGCTTCCTTCTGACTCTCCCAAATTAATTGTCTTTGCCAGAATTAAGTTTTCAGGATCAATTATTCGAATACTACTACTATCCGGCTGGTTTGGGTAGTTGGAATGGGCGCAATAGAGAAGGTCCTTATAAAAAAAGCCGCTGTTTAAATGTTTGGTATTAGGAAGATTTTTTGTCACGATCAAGTTACCGGTAGCCCTTTCATATTTACTTATGGTATGGTTGTTTATGGCATAAATATAATGTTCATTGGCGGCGGCTGCTTGTCGGGCGTCAGGTGAAGCCCAAGCCTGCATTTTTTCCCAAGTTGAAAATTTTGTACTGTTATTGGTGAATAAATCGATGTTGGTATTCCTTTCCAATTGGTAAGGCGCTGCTGCCAATATTAGTGTCCCTGAATCTGAAATGTTTAAACCTGCAGCAGCTTTAAAATCTACACCTTTGGAAGTATTAAAAACTTTCGAACTTAATTTTTTGACTTTATGTGTAGCGGGTTCTAGCTGTAATTCAAACAAGTCAGCTATTTGCTTTCCATCCTTATTTTTTGCTGTACCGACCATAAACAGTTGCTGACTCTTATCAGAAAATAAATTCAAATTTTGGTAGGACTCCCATTTGGGATCTGACCATTCATCAGTAGATTGTTTTTTGACCTCTATGGAATTTTTTAGCGTAAAAAGTCCTTTCCCATCATAAAAATCCTGCTGGGGGCAGGAATAAAAGTCCAGTACCCGACTGTCCCAATTGGCAACCAAAATCAATATATCACCTCTAAAAGCGGTAATGCCCACCGCTCCGGCTGTAACCCGTTCAAAATCTCCTTTTCTTTCTATGGTATAAATGGGTTGGTCAAAGGGAGCCTGAGATTCTAAATCATAGATTTGAAGATAAGCAAGGTTTCGCTTTTTGTTGTCTTCAATGCCTACTGCCAGGTAATGCTCAAAAATTTGAAATCCGCCTGCATGGCGGAGAGGTGAATGCATTAAGGTGTCAATCGCCATTACTTTCGATTGACCTTCAAGGTTTATTTTTACTATATAACTCAATTCTTCAGAGCTCCCGCTTAGATAGATAGTATTTTCTTTATACAATTGGATGCCTTGAAGGTGGCCTCCTTTGGATTCAAAGGGTATGTAATTTATTGTTGATAAGGAGATAGATCGGGTATTTAAATTTTCAAATGCTAACACAAAATCATCAATTTTGACGGAATTGGTTGGCATTAATGATAAAGGCAAGTGCAAAGCTATAAGCCATTGAAGTAGGAACGTTATTACTATGAACATCTCAAGTTTTTTATTTTAGCTTAAAGTAAGGGCTTTGATAGACAATCACAATCAAAATAGTCACATTGTTTGCTCAAAGGATGATTACATTAATCCATTATAGCATAACTGTTCGTATATAGATTGATCATAATAATGAAACGTAGATTAAAATCCGTTTCAATAAAATCAATCTTCGTAAAGAAATGGATTTATATTACAATTAATAAGATAGGAACATGAACTGGAAAAAATGCTGGCTTCTCCCATTTGTATACTTGCTCTTAGTTAACGATTTATCCATTCAAGATCTTGCATTTCAAGAAAAAGGCAACGCTAAGGCTCCATTCGCACTAAAACCTTTTCCAGTAAGGGAAAATGAGAATGCAATTGACTTTGATTCGAATTTTGTATGGGGGTTTTTGGCATGTGAATATTGATGGGAATACTTTTAAAGCAGATTTTTTTGCACGATTTGGCTAGGTTGAATTATTAAAAAATGCAATTCAAATTTTGGATTAATGTTTGTGGTTAGTAGAACAGTCAATACCATATAAAACTAAAAATCCTATGAAATCCTTTCAATTAAAAATTTTAGAAAAAAGTAAGGCAACGCATGATACTTTTGTTTTCAAAATAGAAAAACCCAAAAGCTATTCTTATGTGCCCGGACAGGCCACAGAATTGAGTTTATTGAAAGAAGGTTGGGCGGATGTTAAGCGTCCTTTTACTTTTACCAGCCTTCCAGAAGATGATTATTTGGAGTTTACCATTAAAACTTACGATGATCATGAAGGAGTTACCAAAAGATTAGGGAATGCACAGGTGGGTGATGAAGTTGAAATAGGAGATGCCTGGGGAGCAATTGCCTACAAGGGCGAGGGTGTGTTTTTAGCAGGAGGGGCAGGAATCACACCTTTTATTTCGATTTTACGCGATTTGCGTCAAAAAAATAAAATTGGCAACAATCAGTTGATATTTGCCAATAAAACAAACGATGACATCATTTTATTTGAAGAATTGAAGACCATTTTAGGGCATAAATTCCAAAATATCATTGAGAATCAAGAAGATTCAGCCTATGATCGAGGAAGGATTGATAAGAAATACCTGATGGAGAATATCAACGATTTCAAGCACCAACATTTTTACGTTTGTGGGCCTGAGGGCTTTATAAAAGCGGTAAATGGAGCATTGAAAGATCTAGGGGCAAATCCAGAGGCTCTGGTGTTTGAGAAGTAATGACTATTATCGAAAAGGAGACTCCCATTAGGAATCTCCTTTGTTTTTACCTTACTGCTTCAACTGCTTTTGCGAGCTTTTCTTTTACTTCTTTGGCCAGGGGTTTGATTTCCTCTTTGCCAACCGGTACCATGGCCGCCTCGGGATCGATGGCGGAGACCTCTATTTCACCATTCTCAAGTTCTCTAATGGTGACATTACAAGGCAACATGGCCGACATATTTGGGTCTATGGTCAAGACCTTGTCTGCAAAACCGGGATTGCAAGCGCCCAATATTACTGTCGGTAAATAATCCTTATCCAGTTTCTTTTTCATGGTGGCCTGAATATCTATTTCCGTAAGCACACCAAATCCTTGCTCTTTTAAAGCAGCAGTTACCTTTTCTTTTACTTCTGAAAAGGATTGTGGTTCGAGTGTTTTATTTATATAATATTTCATAACGGTTTCATTTATTGGTTCAACTATAAAACTACACATAGATCGAGCCAAAGAAAGTGACCTTTGTTACAATGTGATGGTTTTCGCTATTATATTGACAAGTTTATAGGTTTGAAATCTTCCCGTAAATTTAAATAACCATTGGGCGATAAAATCTTATTGTTCTTCTATTACTAAATTAAGCTTTAAAAGTGTGGAATAATCCAGTTCAACTTCGGCGTTTTTATTAGCCCTGTCCCATCATTTAATATCCACCTATCAGATCTTTGGCTAAGATTAATTTTCTGATGTTATCAGAAACACAATCGCTATAAAATGCAAAACCGTCCCGCCAAGAACAAAAACATGCCAGATGGCGTGGGCGTAAAGCATTTTTTTATTGGCATAAAAAATAGTACCTAAAGTATAGGTCAAACCCCCGGCAGCAATCAGGTAAATGATTTCTGTACTTAGGTTGGCCACTAGGGGCTTTATTAGGAGCAAGGCCATCCAGCCCATGCATAGGTACAATAGGAGGGATAGTTTTTCAAATCTCCCAATAAAAAATATTTTAAAAACCAATCCAAATACGGTAATGGTCCATACAATTCCGAAGTATACCCAGCCTAAGGTGCCACCCAAACCAAGTAACAATAAGGGAGTATAGGTTCCGGAAATTAAAAAATAAATGCTAATATGATCAATGCTACGCAATAGGGGTTTTAATTCCGTGGATTGTATGGCATGATAAAGGGTAGAGGAGGTATAAAGCAATAACATGGTGGCCCCAAAGATGCAGCAACTGACTACATGCATGGCAGTGCCATTCAATACAGAAAAAACGACCAAAAGAGATATGGCCACAATACTAAAAAGGATCCCAATCAAATGAGTGAGTGTATTGGCAAACTCTTCTTTTAGTGTCTGTTTTCTTTCTACCTGTCCGGCCATTGTAGTCAATTAATAGTATAATCAGTAAATATCGGGTTTTTGCCTCAATATTTCCGGATGGATAGTAGGTTAATCAGCATTTTAAAAAATAGAAATGGAATAAAAAGAAAAAGGCCTCGATATGGATCGTGGCCTTTTAAAAAATTACAAGGAGTAATAAAAAAATTGTCGCTGTATTACTGATTCAAAAGTAGGCTTTTCCTGAATTATAAAAGCCTTTTGAAGATTAAGGATTCTTTACATAATAACGCAGTCTTTAATAATTAAATAACATTTAGCTAAAGGTGAGATGTATAGAATGGTTGTCAGGGTAATTTTGTACTTTTGCAGGAAGATATGAAAGCAAGAACCTTAAAAAAAGATAAAGTCAATATCATCACCATGGGTTGTTCCAAAAATCTCGTGGATTCCGAAGTGCTATTAAGCCAACTGAAAGGAAATGGTATTGACGCCAGGCATGAATCAAATGCTGAGGACAATAATATAGTGATTATCAATACTTGTGGCTTTATTGACAATGCCAAGCAGGAATCTATCAATACTATTTTAGAGTATGCTACCGCCAAGGATCAAGGTTTGGTAGACAAAGTTTATGTGACAGGCTGCCTTTCTCAGCGCTATAAGGATGATTTAGAGGATGAAATTCCTCAGGTAGATGCCTTTTTTGGAACCAGGGAATTACCTGCATTATTGAAGAAATTTAAGGCTGATTATAAGCATGAGTTGGTAGGAGAGCGGTTGCTAAGCCACGCTTCGCATTATGCCTACATGAAAATTTCTGAAGGTTGTGACAGACCATGTTCTTTTTGTGCCATTCCGCTTATGAGAGGTGGGCACGTATCTCGCCCAATAGAGGAATTGGTAAAAGAGGCCAAACACAAAGTGGCCGGAGGAACCAAAGAAATACTTTTGATCGCTCAGGATTCTACCTATTATGGTTTGGATCTCTACAAAAAAAGAAGACTTGCGGATCTATTGCGAGCCCTTTCGGATGTAGAAGGGCTAGAGTGGATAAGGTTGCATTATGCTTACCCTACAGGTTTTCCTATGGACGTGTTGGAAGTGATGGCAGAAAGAAACAATATTTGCAATTACTTGGACATACCTCTGCAACATGGGTCTACTGAGGTGTTAAAAACGATGAGACGGGGAACTACCCGTGAAAAGCAGGAGGCGTTGATCAATGAAATCCGAAATAAAATCCCGGATATAGCGATTAGGACCACGCTTATCACAGGGCATCCGGGAGAAGGAGAAAAGGAGTTTGAAGAGATGGGAGATTTTGTGGAACGCATGCGATTTGAGCGCTTAGGCGTTTTCACCTATTCCCATGAGGAAGATACACATGCCTATGGCTTGGAGGACAGCGTGCCTCAGGAAGTCAAACAAGAGAGGGCCAATCGCCTGATGGAAATACAAGAACAAATTTCTTTTGAACTCAATCAGGAGAAAATAGGGAAGGAATACAAGGTGTTAATTGATAAAAATGAAAATGGCCGTTTTGTAGGGCGTACAGCTTATGATTCTGTGGAGGTGGACAATGAGGTGCTGATAGATGCCAGTAAGTTTTATTGTAGATTGGGGGATTTCGTCAATGTTAAAATTACTGAAGCTACCGAATTTGACCTTTACGGAGAAATCATTTAGCCTTTCCTCAGGTCTATTTATCAAACCAATGTTAAAAGATT
>NZ_CAXBOC010000078.1:0-14246 GCF_963976465.1 uncultured Cyclobacterium sp.
ATCAATTCAGAACCTTTGATGAAAATTGGATCATCTTTGTACTTCTCTTCAAGACTGATTTCCTCTACAGGAGCCGGAGGAGGTGCGGTAGTGCCTTCGCTGGATGCAGACTCTGAACCTCCGGAGCCTCCACATGCAGAAACGGCTACCATTGCACTGGCAATGAATGCCATACTTAAATTTAAATTAAACTTCATGGTTTGTAATAGTTAGATTAATTAATTCCCAATAATTTTTTGTTTAAACCTTCATCCATTCCGGTAGATGCGAAATCGTCAAAGGTTTTTTCGGTTACTCTTATTATTTTTTCACTTATAAATTTAGCTCCTTCAATTGCTCCATTTTCCGGATGCTTAATGGCACATTCCCATTCTAGGACTGCCCACCCATCAAAGTCATATTGAGAGAGTTTGCTAAATATCGCGTTAAAATCAACTTGCCCATCACCAAGTGAACGGAACCTTCCTGCCCTTTCTATCCAGCTGGAATAGCCTCCATATACTCCTTGTCTTCCTGTAGGATTAAATTCTGCATCCTTGACGTGAAACATTTTGATTCTATCCTTATAAATGTCGATAAAATCTACATAATTCAGGCATTGCAATACAAAATGACTTGGGTCATAAAGAATATTGGCCCTCTTGTGATGATTTACTTTCTCTAGGAATAAATCAAAAGTGACCCCATCATGCAAGTCTTCGCCTGGGTGTAGTTCATAACAAACATCCACGCCATATTTGTCAAACTCATCCAAAATAGGTAACCATCGTTTTGCCAATTCTTCAAAACCGGTATCTACCAAACCGGCAGGACGCTGAGGCCAGGGGTAAACAGTATGCCACATCAAAGCTCCGCTAAAAGTACCGTGAGTAGTCAAGCCGAAATTTTTACTTGCTTTGGCAGCCATCATCAATTGGTTGGTTGCCCATTCCTGTTTGCCCTTCAGGTCACCGGCCAGTTCAGCAGGAGCAAAAGCATCAAAAAGTTCATTGTATGCCGGGCTTACTGCCACCAATTGGCCCTGCAAATGGGTGGAAAAGTCAGAAATTTCTACACCGGCCTCTTTTACAGTATTTTTTATTTGTGCTACATAGTCCAAGTCCTCAGCTGCTTTTTGAAGGTCAATGAGCCTGGCATCCCATGTAGGAATTTGTACGGCTTTGTATCCTATACTTGCAGCCCAGGCACAAATGTCTTTTAAATTATTGAATGGGGCTTTATCATCTACAAACTGAGCCAAAAATAAGGCTGGTCCTTTAATGGTTTTCATATAGTTTTTGGTTATTTAAAGTTCAAATTTAGTCCATTTTTCATTAGAATTACTACTTTTCACGACATGCTCAACAAATGCCATTCCGCGCAATCCATCTTCAGCCCCCGGATAGTCTTCCCATTCCTTTTTAGGCGTCTCACCATTTTTTCTGGCATAAAGACACCTGGCAAAGTTTCTGTATAAATTGGCAAAAGCCTCAAGGTATCCTTCAGGATGGCCTCCCGGAGTTCTTACGTTTTCCAAAGCCGAAGAAGAAAGGTAAGGAATATTGCCTCCTGCTCGGTAAATTTGGTCAGGTGCTTCAGGCTGTCTTACAATTAAGGAATTGGCAGTGTCCTGCTCCCATTCCAGCCCGGCTTTTTCACCATAAACCCGGATCTTGATGTTGTTTTCAGCCCCCGGAGCGATTTGAGTAGCCATCAAAACGCCTGAGGCCCCACCCTCAAACTTCAATAAAACGGCTCCATCATCATCAAGAGTCCTGCCTTCAACTACACAATTGAGGTCAGCACACAGTTTGGTCAGTTTTAATCCACTGACGTATTCTGCCAGGTTAAATGCATGGGTGCCTATATCTCCCATACAATTGGCAATACCACTCTTGCTAGGGTCTGTTCTCCAAATGGCTTGCTTATAATCTGTATTTTCAAGTTTATTCCAAAGCCAGCCTTGAGGATATTCTACGTATACCTTTCTCACTTTACCAATAACACCTGTAGCAATCAAATGTTTTGCTTCCTTGACCATTGGGTAGCCCGTGTAGGTATGGGTTAGGCAAAACAATAAGCCTGTTTGTTCGATTATTTTGTTGAGTTCTTTCGCTTCTTCATAGCTAAAGGTCATGGGTTTATCCAAAACCACATGAAAACCATTTTCCAGGGCTTTTTTGGTAGGATCAAAATGTACATGGTTGGGCGTAACTATCGCTACAAAATCAATTCTTTCAGATTCAGGGAGTAGCAATTCTTTTTCAAACATCTCATCATATGAGCCATATACCCTTTCAGAAGGGAGAAAAAGTTCTTTGCCGGTTTCTGCAGATTTTTCCGGATTACTACTAAATGCGCCAGCGGCCAATTCAATGATTCCGTCCATTGCTGCTGAAATCCTGTGGACAGCACCTATAAAGGATCCAGGTCCACCGCCAATCATCCCCATTTTAAGTTTTCTGTTACTCATTCTTGTGGTCTTTGGTTTTTTTATTGATTAATATCCCCTTTTACCCTTTAATTTTTTAATGCATTAAAATGAATCTACAAATATTGTAAATTGATTAAAATATTTTTTAGGAAAATGAGAAATAGTATGCTTGCTTTCTGAAGTGATAAATTTACATTAAATTGGCTTAAATTTTAAATAATTCTATAGAATGTTTGATAACCGTCCCTGACTAAATCCCATCAAACTTACCACTAACAGACCAATAAATATGACATTAAATAACAGGTTTAAGCTTTCCCTCATGATGTTTCTAGAGTTTTTCGTTTGGGGATCCTGGTACGTAACTTTAGGAACATTTTTAGGCAATAACCTTCAGGCCAATGGTGGCCAGTTGGCTGCAGCATTTTCTACCCAATCAATTGGAGCTATTGTTGCGCCATTTATTATAGGATTAATAGCAGATAGGTTTTTTAATGCGGAAAAGATATTAGGGATTTCCCACCTAATCGGAGCAGTTTTGATGTACATGATGTATGTTTCAGAAAGTTTTGTCGCCTTTTATCCCTATGTGCTAATTTACATGATTATATACATGCCCACATTGGCTTTGGTCAATTCGGTTTCCTTCAATCAGATGAAGGATCCTGCCAAAGAGTTTAGCACGATTCGCGTTTGGGGTACAGTAGGCTGGATTGCTTCCGGTTTAATGATAAGTTTTTTCTTTACTTGGGATAGTTCAGCTTCTATAGGTGAAGGAATGCTCAGCAATACCTTTTTAATGTCCTCTATCTCTTCCGTTGTCTTAGGGCTATTTGCCTTTAGCCTTCCCAAAACTCCTCCGGTCGCTGCCAATAAGGATGAAAAACAATCAATATCAGAAATACTTGGTTTAGATGCGCTTAAATTATTGAAAGACAAGGATTTTTCTATTTTCTTTCTTTCCTCCATTCTTATTTGTATCCCTCTGGCTTTTTACTATCAGAATGCCAATCCATTCTTATCCGAAGTGGGTTTAACTAACCCTACCGGTAAAATGACCATAGGGCAAGTTTCGGAAGTGCTTTTTCTTTTGTTGATGCCATTCTTTTTTAAGAAATTTGGTTTAAAGACCACCTTGATTGTGGGTATGCTTGCTTGGGTAGTCAGGTATGTAATGTTTGCTTTTGGTGATGCCGGTGAGGGCACCTATTTGTTACTAATTGGCATAGCATTACATGGGATTTGTTACGATTTCTTCTTCGTTTCCGGACAGATTTATACCGATTCAAAAGCCGGACCGAAATATAAAAGTTCTGCCCAAGGCTTGATTACATTGGCCACCTACGGCATAGGTATGTTGATAGGTTTTTGGATTGCAGGAATAGTTTCAGATTTCTATTTGCTAGAGAATGGGGATCATGTTTGGAAAAATATTTGGTTGATTCCTTCAGGTATAGCCCTGGTGGTTACCATAATCTTTCTTGTCTTTTTTACGGATAACGATTTCATTAAAGCCTCTGCTGAAAGGAATAGCTTGAAGAATGGCGATGAGGTAGAAAAATAAGTAGGCTCATGAAGGAAAAAATAGGAACTAATTTAGAGCGTTTATAAATAGTAACTGTTGTATATAGGTAAATGGAAAAATCATACCATTTCTTTATAAATATCAATAGTATTGCAATACCTAAAATAAACAATTGAAGCATATGGCTAATCAAAGTTATGACGCTATTGTCGTTGGATCAGGGATCAGCGGCGGATGGGCGGCAAAGGAACTAACAGAGAAGGGATTAAAAGTACTTCTACTGGAAAGAGGTCCGAACGTAGTGCACGTAAAAGATTATAAAAACGCTACCAAGGCACCTTGGGAGGTGCCTCACAGAGGTAGGCGGACAATTGAGATGTTGGAGAACCACCCTAACCTTAGAAGGGACTATGTCCTGAATGAGTTAAACCTTGACTGGTGGGCGCATGAGGATGATTCTCCATATGTAGAAAAGAAGCCATTTACATGGTTTAGAGGTTATCAAGTAGGAGGTCGCTCCTTGTTATGGGGGAGACAAAGTTACCGATGGGCAGACACGGATTTTGAGGCAAATGCCAAGCAAGGAATTGCTGTAGATTGGCCCATCAGGTATAAGGACCTGGCCCCTTGGTACAGTTATGTAGAGAAATTTGCCGGTATCTCCGGAAATAAAGATGGACTGGATATTCTTCCTGATGGTGAATTTATGCCTGCCATGCCATTGAACTGTGTAGAACAGACCGTGGCAGACCGGATCAAAGATCATTTTAAGGGAGCAAGGGTAATGACCAATGCAAGAACAGCCAATATTAGTCAGCCGCTTCCGGGCAGACCGGGCTGTCAATACAGAAACAAATGTTCTCTAGGTTGCCCTTATGGTGGTTATTTTAGTACCCAGTCTTCTACACTTCCTGCTGCGGTGGCTACAGGAAACCTTACCTTGAGACCTTGGTCTATCGTTACCAAAGTGCTGTATGACAAAGACAACAAGCGCGCCACAGGTGTAGAAGTTCTTGATGGAGAAACCAATAAAACCTACGAATTCAATTCAAAAATTGTATTTCTTTGTGCTTCAGCTTTCAATTCCTCAGCTATCTTAATGCGTTCTGCTACTGATATATGGCCGGAAGGATTGGGAAGTAGCTCGGGAGAGCTTGGACACAATGTAATGGATCACCATTTCAGATTAGGAGCAAGAGGTGTGGTCGAAGGCTTTGATGACAAGTATTATTTTGGAAGAAGGCCTGGAGGGTTTTATGTCCCAAGATACAGAAACTTAGGAAACGAAAGCAGGGATTATGTGAGGGGCTTTGGATACCAAGGAGGAGCAAGTAGACAAGGATGGAGCAGAACAGTTGCTGAATTGGATTTTGGCGCCCCTTTAAAAGCGGAGCTTACCGAGCCGGGAGATTGGACCATAGGCATGACAGCATTTGGTGAGATCCTTCCTTATCACAGCAACACCATTAAGCTTAGCAAGACGGTTACCGATAAGTGGGGAATACCTGTATTGGAGATGGATGCTGAAATCCATGAAAATGAGAAAAAAATGAGGGTTGACATGAAAAACGATGCTGCAGAAATGCTAGAAGCAGCAGGCGTAAAAAATGTTACTACCTATGATACCGGATATACTTTTGGACAAGGTATACACGAGATGGGTACAGCAAGGATGGGAAGAGATCCTAAAACTTCTGTTTTAAATGGCAATAACCAGGTGTGGGATGCCAAAAATGTTTTTGTAACGGACGGTGCAGCCATGGTTTCTGCAGCAGCGCAAAACCCTTCATTGACATACATGGCCATGACCGCAAGAGCAGCTAGTTTTGCTGTGGAAGAATTGAAAAAAGGTAACCTGTAAACCCAAATTGAAGCGTTATGAATTTTATGAATAGAAGAGAAGCACTAAAAAGCGTGGTACTAATGATGGGAGGTACCATGGTTGGAGCCAATGTGATATTGACAGGCTGTGCTCCCGATAAACAAATTGAAGGACTGGACTTTTCCGAAGAGGAATTGGCTTATATGGACGAAATCGGAGAGGCCATTATTCCTACTACCGATACTCCGGGAGCCAAGGCTGCAGGAATAGGTTCATTTATGGCCATGATGGTGAAATCCACCTATACTGAAGAACAACAGAAATCCTTTATCAATGGTCTTAATAAGTTGAAACACGATTTTAAAGCCGACACTGAGAAGGACTTTATGGATGCCTCGGTAGAAGAAAGAACTGACTTTCTTAATCAGGTGAATAAAAGAGCCATGAACCCTGATGCTGAGGATAATAAGGAGGACAAGTATATCCTTATGATCAAAGACCTGACACTATTGGGTTATTTTACTTCAGAGATTGGAGCTACTCAAGCTTTAAGGTTTGTGGAGACACCCGGTAGGTATGAACCTTGTATTGACTATAAAAAAGGAGACAGAGCTTGGGCTATTTGATAGCCATTAAGTGATAAAATTGTAAATCCCGCCTACCTAGGCGGGATTTTTTTATGCATAAATTTTTGGAATGCTATATGATATTGTGTATTATACAAGGATAAACCAGGTGTAAAACATGATATATTTAATATTGAATATTATAATTTCTTTAAACCTCATGTCCATCTACAATTCTAGTGATAGGTATGACAAAAAAGAGATGCTTACTGTAACTGAAGTTTCACAGGATTCAAACGGAGAATTTGAAAAATTTGCGACTAATAAGATCATTCCCAGTGAAATACGGGAACTGACTTTAGAAGCCTTGTCTTATTTTCCGGACCTAATCAATACCAAAATTGATTTTCAGTTCAAGAAAAATATCAGTGGATCGGTAATGCAGGCCCAGCCGAAAGTCGGCTCTTTATTTAAGCATTCCAAAGGCAACCGCTCCTATAAAATAAAAATATCCAGGTATCTTTTTTTGGAAGACAACCCTATACCAATCGAAGATCTGCCAAAAGATGTATTTTTAGGTTGGATTGGACATGAGTTGGGGCATATTCAGGATTATTTGAATAGGAGTTCATTGAACCTTCTAGGCTTTGGCATGAAATATTACCTTTCTAATGCCTTTATTACCAAAGCAGAAATAGCTGCTGATAGTTATGCGGTAGCACATGGTCTTGGTGAGAAAATTATTGCCACCAAAAACTTTGTATTAAACCATGACCAAATTCCTTTGGCTTATAAACAAAAAATTGAAGCACTTTACCTATCTCCTGGAGAAATTCTAAGTATGGTAGATCCTGATATGGATGAAGAAATAGAAGAAAAGGATCAATCTCTTGATTCCTTATAGCCAACTCTTTCAAAAAAAAGCCAAATTAAGGAGTACTACGCTTTCAGTTGCATTTAACAAGTTATCATAATAGACGCCTTGGGCAAAGTGACGCTTTCAATTTAACTATTTAGTGCATAGCTGAGATAGGCGTTCTATTAGGTTCTAAATATCCCAACAGCCTGATTATGTTAAAAACTTAGCTCCGTTCAAGCCTTTTTTTAAATTGTCATTAGATTTTTGAAATGTCCGCTTTGCGAACATAGGCCGTATTGTTTCCCCACTCAATTTCATACCACATGTCTTTACTGGATGAAATGGTGACGCGATGTCCTGCTTCCACTCTTCTGATCAAGTTTCCCGCCGAAGAAGGGCTGTCCATGATAAGCACCGGTCCACCTGTAATAATGCCTGTATCAGGTTTGTGCAAAAAATTGTTGGAGGCAAAGGTGATGATCAAAAACAGCATTGCAGGGTAATAGAAAACCGTTCGTTTGGAAGGAAAAACAAATACCAGGATTAAAAATACCAACATTAATAAAGCAGCAGTTCCGGTAATGATGGTCTTATAATCCAATAATAGCCGAAGAAACCTGTCTTGATCAGAAATTTGATAACCCTCCAGGGATGCTTGTCCGGTCAAAGATTTGATTTTATCAATGACTTCAGGGTTTGGGTTATAATCATAATACTTGGAAAGGTAAAGAGATGCTTTCCCATAATCCCCCAAACCTTCAGAGATAAAGCCCATCTTTATTAGCATGGCCGGAGAGTAGGCATTTTCTTGATAAAGAATGTTTTCATAGACTATTAAAGCCTCTTTGTATTTTTTTTCTGAAAATAAACTATCGGCAGTCGAAAGACTTGTTTTTCCCTCGACCTGACTATCAGCCTGATGCGGGTAAACCAGTGATAAAGCTGATAAAAAAACAAGAAAGATCCATCTAAGATTTGGCATTTTCAATATAGTCCTTTAAATTTGCAGTCCAATTACGGGAAACTAAGGCGAAAAACCAAGGAATCTTTTGATATTAAACCTTGAAAAAGGGAGTCAAATAATTGCAATAATGATTCTGTAGCTCAGCTGGTAGAGCATAACACTTTTAATGTTAGGGTCCTGGGTTCGAACCCCAGCGGGATCACATCAAAACAAAAAACCTGTTCAATTGAACAGGTTTTTTTGTTTTGTACCACTTTTCTATCCGCACATAACATGCTTTTTTTATTATTGGTATAATTGAAATAGTTAAGAATTTCCTTTAAATTTATTTTTACACTTAATAATTGACCCAAGGAATACAATGTCGATTAGATGGATACATTTATTACTGGTAATGATGGCATGCTCCTGTAAGCCCAATTTGCCGGAACCTATAGCTCAGGAAATGGATAAACTTCCGGAGCAAGTGGATTTTAATATCCATGTGAAACCAATCCTTTCTGACAATTGCTTTTCATGCCATGGTCCCGATGAGGCTGCAAGAGAAGCGGGAATGAGGCTTGACCTTCCTGAGGCTGCTTATGCGGCCACAAAGGAAAGTGGTAAAATTCCCATTAGCCCCGGGAAGTTGAAGCAAAGTGAAGTTTTTCATCGGATCATTTCAGAAGACCCCAATTTCCAAATGCCTACCCCTGAGTCTCACCTGACGCTAACCAACAGGCAAAAAGCAATTCTAATAAAATGGATCCAATCCGGTGCAGAATACCGCCCCCATTGGGCATTCATAACGCCGGAATTACCGGAAATTCCATTACCTAAAATCCAAAATTGGTCCAACCAACCCATTGACCTTTTCATAGGCAGGCAACTTTTTGAACATGGTTTTGAACCCAGTCCCCCTGCCACCAAAGAATTACTTTTGAGAAGATTAAGCTTGGATGTAACCGGGCTGCCCCCAAGTTTGGAAGAATTGGATGCCTTTTTGGCTGACAGTTCGGAAAACGCCTATGAAAAGCAAGTTGATCGATTGCTAAGCTCAGCCCATTATGGAGAGCAAATGGCCTTGTATTGGATGGATCTTGCCAGGTTTGCCGATACCCATGGGTATACCGTAGATAGGTTTAGAGACATGTCGCCGTGGCGCGATTGGGTGATAGCTGCTTACAATCAGAACATGCCCTATGATCAGTTTATCACTGAGCAATTGGCCGGTGATCAACTGCCAAATGCCACAAAAAATCAAAAGTTGGCCACTGCCTTTAATCGCATCCATCCTCAAAACATGGAAGGAGGGATTGTTCAGGAAGAGTTTAGGGTAGAATATGTTGCAGACAGGACCAATACGCTGGGCAAAGCTTTTATGGCCCTAAGTCTTGAATGTGCGAGGTGTCATGACCATAAGTTTGACCCCATTAGCCAAAAAGAATACTTCCAACTTAGCAGTTTCTTCAATCAAGTAGATGAAGCAGGACAGATTTCCTGGGACAATGCAATGCCTGTACCCACCATGCTTTGGACAGATGAAGAAAAAGACAACCTGCTAAAGATGTTGAAGGCCGATATAAACCAAGCAGAAAAGACCTTGTCCGCGATAAAAATTGAAGAGCAGGCCAATTTTGAAGCTTGGATCAATAATGAATCCTACAAAAATACCCGCTTTTTCAATCCATCTCAATCCTTAATTTCACATTTTGATTTTGACAAAACCCCTTTGCAAGACAAGATAAATCCTTCTGTTAGAGGTATTATGGAAAGCACCGGAGAAAAAAGTAAACAGCCCGAATTGGTTGAAGGTTACCAAGGCAAGGCTGCTTCCTTAAATGGCGATTCTTGGTTGAAGATGGGAGGCGTAGGTAGTTTTTCTAAGGATCAGCCTTTTAGTGTTGGGATATGGGTGAACATTCCGTCGGTCTTAGAAAATGGAGTTATTTTCCACACCGGAAATGGAGCTGTATTGTTCAATAGGCGTGGTTATCACTTGTATTTGAAGGACAATAAATTGGAAATGATTCTTGCCCATACTTCCCCTTATAATGTCATTAGTAACTTGACCATTGAGGACGTTCCTAGAGACCAGTGGGTTCATTTGTTGATGGGCTATGATGGCTCTTCCAAAGCGGAGGGAATAAAAACCTACGCCAATGGAAAATTGATGCCTGCTAAAATGACCAGAGACAACTTGTACAAAGACATACTTTTCGCAGGTAATAATCAACCCGGGATTCAGGTAGGGGCTGTATGGAGAGGAAGAGGGCTAAAAGGTGCGGCTGTGGATGAGCTCCAAATATTCAACAAAGAATTGACAGCTTTGGAAATTCTTGAATGGTTACAACCTGAAGAATTTGCTCAGCTGATCAACAAAAAAGCCAGCGAATTAAGTACAGTAGACAAGAAAGGCCTGGAAGCTTTCTATTGGCACAATGTATCAAAAAGGTATCAGGAACAATTGAAGGTATTAGGAAAAGCCCGAAGCGAACATACTGCCGAGGTGGAGCCTATACAAGAAGTAATGGTAATGGATGACATGAATCCCCCGAGACCCACTTATATTTTGGAGCGAGGAGAATATGCAGCCCATGGTGAGGAAGTTGAAGCCGGCACACCGGAGTCCATTCTGCCCATGCCGGAAGATTATCCAAAAAACCGGCTAGGCCTGGCCCGGTGGTTGGTAGATGCAAAACATCCGCTGACTGCAAGAGTGGCAGTAAACCGCCTTTGGCAGCAATTTTTTGGTAAAGGTCTGGTCGCTACTTCTTCAGATTTTGGGAACCAAGGAGAAATGCCCAGTCATCCGGAGTTATTGGATTGGTTGGCGGTAACTTTTAGAAGCTCCGGTTGGGATGTGAAAAAACTGCAGAAAATGATATTGATGTCTGCCACTTATAGACAGTCTTCTTTGGCCGGAAATGATTTACAAGAAAAGGACCCTGACAACACATGGCTGGCGCGGGGCCCTTCCGGAAGGATGGCAGGTGAAATGATCAGAGACAATGCGCTTTTTGCCAGCAGTATGCTAGGAAAAAAGATTGGAGGCCCAAGTGTCAAACCTTATCAACCTGAAGGACTATGGTCTGTTAATGGTGGTCACTATGTAGAAGACACCGGCGAAAACCTGTTCAGGAGAAGTTTATATACCTTATGGAAACGTTCTGTGCCTAATCCCACCTTGCATATATTTGATGCACCGGAAAGATCAGAAGCGACCATTAAAAGACAGGAAACCAACACGCCCCTTCAAGCCTTGGTGCTAATGAATGATCCCATTTATGTGGAAATAGCAAAAGTGATGGGCATGCAGATAGCTTCAGAACAGGATACCGGCAAAGCCATTCAAAATGCTTTTCGAAAGCTCACGGGTAGGTTTCCTAAAGATGCAGAACTGGCAGTTTTATTAAATTTAAAGGAAGCAGAACTAGAAAAGTTTAAAAAATCTCCTGAGAAAATGGATGGATGGCTCAATACCGGGGCTTATCCTGTGCAAAAAAGCCCGGACCAATATGAGTGGGCGGCCAATACCGTGGTAGCTAGTGCCATACTCAACGCTGACGCTACCATTACTAAAAGATAATTCATTATGTGCGATCACCATAAAAAACATCAATTTCAGGCTTATCCGGAGCTTCATGAGCTGGAGAAAAAGATAGACCGCAGGCATTTTCTTACCAAAACAGCCATGGGAATGGGAGGATTGGCTTTGGCTTCCCTATTTTCCAGTGATGGACTTATGGCCAAAGGAACGGGTACCATGCTCGGCTCAGGCTTGCCCGGCCTTCCGCATCATGCGCCCAAAGCAAAACGAATTATTTATCTTTTTCAAAGTGGAGGACCCTCACAGTTGGATCTTTTTGATTATAAGCCGGGCCTAAGTGATAGGCATGGACAAGACCTTCCGGAGTCCATCCGTGGAGGCCAGCGCCTCACCGGTATGAGTGCCAATCAAAGTATTTTTCCGGTAGCTCAATCCAGCTTTAAGTTTCAGCAGTATGGAAAGAGTCGGACCTGGGTGAGTGAACTGATGCCCCATATGGCCGAAGTGGTCGATGAGCTTTGTTTCATTAAATCCATGATCACCGAACAGATTAACCATGACCCGGCCATTACATTTATGCAAACCGGCCATCAGTTGCCCGGAAGGCCCTCCATGGGCGCTTGGTTATCCTATGGTCTAGGTTCTGAAAATCAAAACTTACCGGGTTTTGTAGTCCTTGTATCCAAAGACGCAGTGAGGGATCAGCCCTTGTATGCAAGGCTTTGGGGCAATGGGTTTTTGCCTTCTCAACATCAAGGGGTTCAATTCAGATCGGGAAAAGACCCGGTACTTTTCTTGGGCAATCCGGAAAATTATGATGGGAATGACCGTAAAGAAATGCTGGATTACTTAAAAACCTTGAATGGCCTTCAATACGATACCTATGGAGACCCAGAGATCAATGCCAGAATTGCTCAGTATGAAATGGCTTTCCGTATGCAGTCCTCAGTTCCTGAGGTATCAGATATGTCTGATGAACCTGATTGGGTATTTGATTTGTACGGTGAGTCAAGTAGAGACCCCGGCACCTATGCGGCCAATTGTCTTTTGGCTAGGAAGCTAATAGAAAAGGATGTAAAATTTGTACAGCTTTACCATCAGGGATGGGACCAGCATGGCAACTTACCCAATGGAATAAAAAATCAATGTGCCAAAACGGATCAGGCAAGTGCGGCATTGATTAAGGATCTTAAGCAAAGAGGACTGCTTGAAGATACCTTGGTCGTTTGGGGTGGAGAGTTTGGAAGAACGGTTTATAGTCAAGGAACATTGACGGCCGATAATTATGGGAGAGACCATCACCCTCGCTGTTTTACCATGTGGATGGCCGGAGCAGGAGTGAAGCCGGGTTTTACTTATGGGGAAACGGATGATTTTGGATACAATGTCACCAAAGACCCGGTACATGTGCATGATTTCCATGCCAGCCTTATGCATCTTTTTGGGGTGGATCATGAAAAATTGATTTTTAAGCATCAAGGAAGAAGGTACCGGCTTACGGATGTTGCCGGGAATGTGGTCAATGGACTTTTTACTTGAGAAAATAAAGAACACTGATACCCTTTTATCTGTTATAACTTAAAGATAAAACCCTAACCTAGGGCCAAAATACTTGCCTCTCCTTTTAAAAAAATGATCATAATAAATGGCCCCCTGAATTCCTATACTCCATTTGTTGTAGAATTCTTTCCGCAAACTAAATTGAGCAGGAAAAGTGATGCCTTGTGTATAATCGTCTACATTAAAAAAACCACGGTATTCCTGTTTGTCCTCATTGAAATATACAGGTTCATAGTAATTATTCCGATCCACATACATACCTATTCCAACTCCTCCCTCTAGCAAAATAGAAAATGGAAGTTCTAGTTTTCTATTTACCATGAATGAAAAATGGTCTGAAGTGAGTGTTCCGTTTAGAGGTAATGGAATACCCATTACAGGTGTCCCAGCCATAGATTCTCGATAATAATTGTTCCAAGAACGATTAAGGGAAACTCCCATGGACCAGTGATTATCTACTTGATAAAAAAAGCCCAGGTTTGCATTTAATCCAACACTTGGTAATTCTATGGCCCTTTGATCAGTAATAGTAAAATGGCCAAGGTTAAAATGCAGGTCTAAATTTTGGGCCGATAGCCCACCCATCGTACAAAACAAAAGTCCTGCAATTGTTAAAAGCTTGCTCATGAATTGATATTAAAAACGGTACCGAATTTCCGGTCCTAAATGAAATGATCCAATATCGTAAAAAGGAGTTAGAAAGAAGCCTGATTTAATGCCCCCATAAAGGTTTTTCCCGATATTTTTATTGATATTTAATTCTAAAGGCATTGTGAAATCCCTGTAGAATTCAGTGATTTGCGTAATTGGATCTATTTCATCATTACTGTACTCCAGATAGTACCCAATACCTGTGCCCACTGCCAGCAACCATCCTTTTTTTAACGGAAACTTTTTTTGAAAAGTAAGGTAAAAAAGGTTTGCTTTCTCCCGGATTTTTAAGCCATTTCTATCAGAAGTATGATTGAAGCGTCCACACATATAATTGGAAGACAGGGCAAATTTATC
>NZ_CAXBOC010000079.1:0-14231 GCF_963976465.1 uncultured Cyclobacterium sp.
TTTTTCTTCTCCTGAAATTTCCGGTTCCTGATGCAATTGTTTACGAAACGTGCTTATTTCTTTAATTATAGGATTCATTATGTAATTTTCTATTATTATTCTCAGCTTGTAAGCCAAGCCATACTGTTGGGTCCGGACAGTTATCTTGGTACCATTCCTTTTCTGTGCTAGAACATACGCCCGGATAGTCTCCTGATTTCCTGCCTAAATTTTTTATCAATTGAAAATGAAGGTGTGAAGGCCAATTGCCATTTTCCGGAGATGAACCAAGATGCCCAATTTTCTCTCCTTTCTCAAATGTCTGCCCTACTTTTAAATGCAGCAAGTCTTTATGGCTTAGGTGTCCATAAAGACTATAAATATTATTTCCTTGGAATGAATGCATGAGGATTACTGTCGGCCCATAATTTCCAAAGCCCTTATTGTCCTGAAAACTATGGAGGACTCCATTAATGGGGCAATGGACTGCAGTTCCGGCAGCGGACCAAATGTCTATTCCAAGATGAATATTTCTGAATTTATTTGCAGTGCTGTCTTCAAACACACTACTTCTTTGGTAAATGCTGCGCATCTCCAAATACCCTCCAATGCCAAAAACCTTATTGTTTTGGGCCAATAGACCGGTGACATAACGCTCAAAAGCCTGCGTGTCTAAAAGATCAATTTCCTTTAAACTCAAATTGTTTGTGCTCATGTCTAGCCAAATGGTGTTGTTTCCATTCAGCACTTCTCCCATTATCGGGTAAAATTCCAGGTGATTTATTGACATATTGCTCAAATAATATGCAAATGTAAGTCAAAAATTTTTTTCAATATAGGGAATATAGTTTATTGCAAATGGACAGTGGCTATTTTTATTCTCAGTAGATAATCCTTGTGGATTAATTGTCCATTGTTTAGATAATCTACAATTTTGAAATATGAAAGAACAGCCAAATATATCGGGCAATAGTATTCTAAAAGCAAGAGAAAGAATTGATCGTATGATACACCGCACTCCGGTGATGCTATCAGAAACCATCAGTGGAATGGCTGGTTGTAATTTGGTGTTTAAATGTGAAAATTTTCAAAAAGTAGGTGCTTTTAAAGCAAGGGGGGCAGCCAATGCGGTGCTTAAAATGGCTCCTGAGATAAGGAGCAAGGGAGTGGCTACCCATTCTTCCGGTAACCATGCAGCTGCTTTGGCTCGAGCGGCAAAAATGGCCTATATTCCGGCCTATATTGTGATGCCTTCAAATGCTCCTCAGGTAAAAAGAGATGCTGTGGAGGGGTATGGAGGAATAGTAATTGAATGCGAACCTAACTTAAAGGCAAGAGAGGGAGGATTAGAAGCTATAGTAAATCGGTATGGAGCCACTTTTATACCTCCTTACGACCATTCCGATGTGGTGGAAGGTCAGGCTACTTGTGCCCTAGAGCTTTTTGAGTCTTATAGATCTTTGGATTTTTTAATTGCCCCGGTAGGTGGGGGAGGCTTATTGGCTGGGACTGCATTGGCTGCAAAATTTTATTCTCCAACCACCAAAATCATCGGAGCTGAACC
Organism: uncultured Cyclobacterium sp.; assembly: GCF_963976465.1. NCBI lineage: Bacteria > Pseudomonadati > Bacteroidota > Cytophagia > Cytophagales > Cyclobacteriaceae > Cyclobacterium > uncultured Cyclobacterium sp. The sequence continues at coordinate 1,544 of NZ_CAXBOC010000079.1, forward strand.
TGAGGGGGCTAATGATGCTAAAATGTCTTTTGAAGCGGGACATAGAATACCCGTACAATCGCCTAATACGATTGCTGATGGGCTGCTGACCTCTTTAGGAAAGTTGAATTTTAAAATTATTTTGAAGGATGTTGATAAAATTTTTACCGTTACAGATCAAGAGATTGTATCAGCCATGCGCTTGATCTATGAGCGTATGAAAATTGTGATTGAGCCAAGTAGTGCCGTAGCTTTGGCTGTTGTTCTGCAAAACAAAGAATTGTTTGCCGATCATAATGTGGGCATTATTCTATCAGGAGGTAATGTGGATTTGGCCCGATTGCCTTTTAAGTAAGCTTGATTTAAGGAAGGTACAAATCAGTCAATGTTTTTATCACACGATCAACTTCAGCTTTTGTATTGAAGCGGCTAAAAGAAAACCTAACGTTTTCTCTACCTGGATTTGTGCCAAGTGCATTCAGAACATGTGAGCCTAGTTGAGCACCACTAGAACATGCAGACCCTCCGGATACGGAGATCCCATTTAGATCCAGGTGGAACAAAAGCATACCCTCGTTGCTTTCAGATGGAGGGAAGCTTACATTAAGAATGGTATACAGGCTTTCGTCGAGATTAGCCGACAAACCATTGAAGGTTACTCCCAGAATGGCTTTTATTATTTGATCCCTAAAATAGGTTTTTACCGCCAGAATCTCTTCTGCATGACTCGCTTGGTTTTCATAAGACAATTCAAGGGCTTTTGCCAAGGCAATAATGCCGGCTACATTTTCAGTCCCTCCTCTAAAACTTCTCTCTTGGCCACCTCCATAAATTAAGGGGTCAATTTTTTTATTTTTATTGATATAAATAAATCCCACTCCCTTTGGTCCATGAAATTTGTGTGCTGAACCGGAGAGAGAATGAATTGGAATTGTTTTTAAATCGAGGGGGTAATGCCCCATTGTTTGAACTGTGTCTGAATGAAAATAGCTGTTGTGTCGTTCACACAGATCAGCTATTTTATTTATGTCATTCAGATTTCCAATTTCATTGTTTCCATGCATTAAACTCACCAAACTGTTGGGCTCACTCTCCAAAAGTTTGGTCAATTGCTCCATATTTAGCCTGCCTTCTTTGTCACAATCAAGCAAGCTTAGCTTTATATTCTGCTTTTCAGCCAATTGTTCTGCTACATGCAAAACGGCATGGTGTTCGATGGGAGAGGTGATGATATGTTTTATATCATAAGTGGCAATTGCCCCACAAATGGCCATATTGTCGGCCTCAGTGCCGCCTGAAGTAAATATGATTTCTCCGGGACTGACATTGAGTAAACCTGCAATTTTTTTTCTGGCTTTTTCCAATGCGGCCCTGGCATCCCTGCCATGACTATGCGCCGAGGAAGGGTTGCCAAAATTACTTTTTAGGTAAGGTAACATCTCCTCCAGCACACGTTCATCTAAAGAAGTTGTTGCTGCATTGTCAAAATATAGGCTAGCCAATTCATTCATGGTAAATGCATGGATAGTTTCAGATTATTTCTCTGAAATTATCTCTTTGATATCTAGGATAATTTTATTGGCCAAGTGCTCCGCGGTAGCTGAAGTTCCTGACTCAGAATAAATTCGTATAATAGGTTCAGTATTTGATTTCCTTAGATGCACCCATTCTTTGTCAAATTCTATTTTTACTCCATCAATGGTGTTGATAGGGTATTTTTGGTATTTGCGCTGAATTTTCTCCAAAATGCTGTCCACATTGATTGAAGGAGTAAGTTCAATTTTATTTTTTGAAATAAAATAACCGGGGTAACTGGCCCTCAGTCTACTTGCAGATTTTCCAAATTTGGCCAGGTGAGTAAGAAACAAACCTATTCCTACCAAGGCATCTCTACCGTAGTGGGATTCAGGATAAATGACTCCACCATTGCCCTCGCCGCCGATAATTGCATGGGTTGCTTTCATTTGATTTACCACATTTACTTCTCCCACAGCTGCTGCATTGTATTCACCTCCCCTAAGTTCAGTTACATCTCTCAATGCTCTAGTAGAGCTAAGGTTGGAGACTGTATTGCCTTTTTGTTGAGAAAGCACATAGTCGGCCACTGCTACAAGGGTGTATTCTTCTCCAAAAAAGCTGCCATCTTCATTTAAAAAGGCCAGCCTATCTACATCCGGATCAACTACAATTCCAAGATCAAAGTTACCATTTTCCAACTTTAGGGAAATATCTCTAAGGTGTTCCGGTAATGGCTCAGGGTTATGAGGGAAGTCACCATTTGGTTCGCAATACATTTTTTCAATCACCTCTACACCTAAAGCTGTTAATAACTTTGGAATAACCAATCCCCCTGTGGAGTTGACACAATCTATGACGATCTTGAATTTTCTCGCAGCAATGGCAGCAGGGTCCACCAGTTTCAAGTCCAAAACATGTTGGATATGAATGTCAAGGTAATCTTCTCTTTGGGTATAATTCCCTAGTTTTCTAACTTCTGCAAAGGTGAAATCTGCTTTTTCAGCCTTGTCCAGCACTTCTTTGCCTTCACTATCTGAAATAAATTCCCCTTGTGAATTGAGAAGTTTTAGTGCATTCCACTGAATGGGGTTGTGGCTGGCGGTAATAATGATGCCTCCTCCTGCATTTTCTCTAGGAACGGCAAGCTCCACAGTTGGGGTGGTGCTCAAGCCCAGATCAATGACATCAATGCCTAATCCTTGAAGGGTGCTTGCCACCAATTGAGAGACCATCTCTCCGGAGATTCTGGCATCTCTACCCAATACAATTTTTTTATTTGATGAATTTTCTAAAACCCAGGCCCCATAGGCAGCTGAGAATTTCACAATGTCTAAAGGGGAAAGTCCATCTCCTGGTTTTCCGCCTATAGTTCCTCTAATACCGGAAATCGATTTAATTAATGCCATTTAAAGAATTTAATGGAAGGTTATAAAAATGAGTATTGGATGATTGTTCTTATTTGAATTTGGCCATGACCTTGTCTACTTCGTTGTCAGGATTGCCACAGGAGCTTCCGTCGTCTACTTTTTTACCACAGTAGCCACAGGTTTCGCCTTCCTTGTTTAAGTAGGGGTTTTGAGAGGCACAAGTGCCTTTAAATTGTCCGTTTTTTAAGAATATTAACCTTACAGACATTAAAATGAAAAATAATGCCAGGAATGCCAATGTTAAATATACAGTTGTCATATCAATTTTATTTCTGCAAATTTACGTAATACTTTCAAAACGTTTATACCAAAATATAAGTTTCCTCCCTTTTTATGAATAATCCGGAAAAAAGGAAAGAGCAGTTAGCTGCTTTTGACAAGTTATTGACCATCATGGACGAACTCCGTGAAAAATGCCCTTGGGATAGAAAGCAAACCATTGAGAGTTTAAGGCATTCGACTATTGAAGAGACATTTGAGCTTTCAGATGCTATCTTAGATAATGATTTGGAAGAGATTAGTAAAGAATTAGGTGATATTCTGTTGCACATTGTATTTTATTCACGGTTAGGTGATGAGAAGAATGCCTTTGATATAGGGGAAGTGATTGAACAGTTGAATGAAAAGTTGATTCGGAGACATCCTCATATTTATGGAGATACAGCGGCTGATAATGAAGAGGAAGTAAAGCAAAATTGGGAAAAGATAAAACTTAAAGAAAAAGGAAATACGAGTGTGCTCGGTGGAGTGCCACGGTCATTACCAGCCTTGATCAAGGCCATGCGTATACAAGAAAAAGCTCGCGGGGTAGGCTTTGATTGGGAAGAAAAGCAGCAGGTGTGGGGAAAGGTGGAAGAAGAGATGGCGGAATTCCGAGAGAATTTTGATGCCACTGACGAGGTGCCTGTCAATCAAGAGGAGGCCACCAAAGAATTTGGGGATCTTTTATTTTCCTTGATTAACTATTCCCGGTTTATTGGTGTAAACCCTGAAGAAGCTTTAGAGAAGACCAATAAAAAGTTTATCTATAGGTTTCAATACCTTGAAAATGCTGCCAAAGCTTCAGGAAAAACTTTGGCTGACATGAGTTTGGACGAAATGGATGCCTATTGGGAAGCTGCGAAAAATAAGGAATAATATACTAGAATTGAAAGAAAATTCTGAACAGAGAGTTATCCACTTTTTAGGCTTAGATTAAAATAGATAAAATATACTTATTTTAAGTTTTCCACAAAAACACAATTTTTTTAATTTTCATAAAATACTGAAAAACAAATGGTTATATGTTTAATATCGATGTGTGTGGATAACTGATGTGAATTGTGGATAAATATTTCTTGCTTTTTTAATTCCTCAAATGCGCTAAATATAGGCTGTTTTGCATAGGTTACTCTCTACCTTTCCTAAGTGAATACCATTTGTTTTTTTTGGCTTATTTTATCTGAATTTAGAATCTTCTTTGGTTTATCTGCTTGGAGCCAAAAAGAGTTAATCAGGGCTAGGGAAGACTCAATAAATCAGTCGCTTTTTTGGAGAAAATGGCTTGATGAAATGCTTGTTTTAAAGCATTTCATCAAGCCATAGATTGTCTTTTTCATGATTCGTATTAAACGAATTTTAATATCTCTTCAATATATTCTCTATTGTTAGAAAGCCTTGGAACTTTATTTTGACCACCCAAGCGTCCTTTAGATTTAAGCCATTTTGTAAACAAGCCTTCTGAAGCAAAATGGAGGATAGGAAGTTTCAATACCATGTCCTTATACCTCTTCGCATCGTAATCTGAATTTACATTGCGCAATTCCTGATCCAGCCTTTGAAGGAATTCTGCCTTGTTATTGGGGAAATTGACAAATTCAATAATCCATTCGTGTGTACCTTGTTGGTGATTGCTGTCAAAATAGACCGGGGCGGCGGTAAAGTTACTAATGGTTGCTCCGGTAGCATTACAGGTGATTTCCATGGCCTTCTCTGCATTTTCTACAATCAGCTCCTCCCCAAAGGCATTGATAAAATGTTTGGTCCTTCCGGAAATCTTTATTCTGTAGGGGTTTATTGAAGTGAATTTTACAGTGTCTCCAATTTTGTATCTCCACAATCCGGCATTGGTTGAAATCAACAATGCATAATTTTTATCTTTTTTTACTTTATCCAAAGGGATAATCTCCGGATGCTCGCTTTCAATCTCTTCCATTGGGATGAACTCATAAAAAATACCATAATCCAGCATAAGCAATAATTCGTCAGAGTCTTTTTGATCTTTGATGCCGAAAAAGCCTTCTGAGGCATTATAGGTCTCCATATAATGCATATTTGGGCTCGGAATTAAGCTTTCAAAAATGCTTTTATAAGGGCCAAAGGCTACTGCGCCGTGAAAGAATACTTCCAGATTAGGCCATACCTCCAAGATGTTTTTACTATTGGTTTTTTCAAGTACTTTTTTGAGCAGGACTAAGGTCCAGGTGGGAACACCTGTAAGGCTCGTGACATTTTCTTTCAAGGTCTCCTCTACCATTTTTTCAATTTTCTCCTCCCACTCACTCATCAAAGCCACCTCTAAACTTGGTGTTCTGGCCATTTGGGCCCATACGGGTAGATTTCTTGTGATTACAGCTGAAATATCTCCTGAAAAACTATTTTCATTAAAATCAAGGTTGTTTGTCTGCAAACTTCCTCCAATGGTAAGGCTCTTTCCGGTGAATAGTTTGGTTTCAGGATAATTGTTAATATAGAGGGAAAGCATGTCTTTTCCTCCTTTAAAATGGCAGTCTTCCAGACTTTCAGGAGAGACCGGGATGAATTTACTCCTGGAAGATGTTGTGCCCGAAGATTTTGAGAACCAATGAATTGTGGTAGGCCATAATACATTTTGCTGGCCTTTCATGGTTTGCTCAATATAGGGCTTTATGGTTTCATAATCATGAACAGGCACCCATGCATTATAGTCTTCATAAGCAGAAATTTTCCCAAAATTGTATCTCTTGCCAAACTCCGTATGTTTTGCCGTATGAATCAACTTGAATAAGATCTCTCTTTGGGTTTCAAGTGGATTGTTTTTGAATTTTTCGATCTGGCCTATGCGGTTTTTTAGGATCGGCTGCCAGTTCTTCAGCTGTTCCTGCCTTCAGGAGTTTGCCTTCAAACATTAAGTAAGCACGGTCTGTAATGGATAAGGTTTCATTTACATTGTGATCAGTAATGAGTATACCGATATTTTTATTTTTTAATTTGGCTACGATGCTCTGGATTTCTTCTACAGCAATTGGATCCACTCCAGCAAATGGCTCATCGAGCAATACAAAATTAGGATCTACAGATAGTGCTCTGGCAATCTCTGTGCGCCTTCTTTCCCCTCCGGAGAGCACCATGCCCAAGTTCTTTCTAACATGGGTAAGGCTAAACTCTTCTAATAACTCTTCAACTTTTTCCTTTTGTGCTTTCTTGGGGATATTACTCATTTCCAAAACAGCCATGATGTTTTCCTCTACAGTTAGTTTTCTGAATACAGAGGCTTCTTGAGCAAGATACCCAATGCCTAACTTTGCCCTTTTGTACATAGGTAAAGGAGTAATGTCTTGGTTGTCCAGGTATACGGTTCCTCCGTTGGGTTGTACCAATCCCACTATCATATAAAACGAGGTGGTTTTTCCTGCTCCATTTGGCCCTAGAAGCCCTACGATTTCTCCTTGTCCTACTTCCACGGAAATATCGTTTACTACCTTCTTTTTCTTGTATATTTTAACAAGGTGCTCTGCCTTTAATATCATGTTTAATCAAATTTGATATCCTTTACGTAAAGTTGCAAACTACTGGTGTTTCTGAATGTGTTTTCTCTTATTTCAAAGGCGATATTAAATCGCATTTTACTATTTAATAAGTCGTAATAATCTGCAAAACCAAACCCGATGCATACAGGTTTGGTGCTCTGTCCATCTTGAATAATGTCAAAACGTAGATGTTTGTCTTTTAGCACACGTACGTTTTCTGCAAAAACCTGGTTGGCGCAGAATACAGGTTCGGGGTTTCCCGGTCCAAAGGGAGTCATCTGTTTAAGAATATTGTAAAATCTATAGTTGATTTGATCCAGGATTAATTCATCATCAATCTCCAAAATGGGTTTCATATGGATTTCACTTACCCTATTGCTTACTACTGATTCAAACTTCTCTTGAAATGCGGGTACATTCTCTACGGATAGGGTGAGGCCGGCCGCATATTTATGTCCTCCAAACTGTTCTAGCAGGTCGCTGCACTCTTCTATGGCTTCATAAATATTGAAATCAAATACGGATCGAGCACTGCCTGTGGCTTTATTGTTGGACTCTGTAAGTATGATGGTTGGTCGATAATATTTTTCTATGCAACGAGAAGCCACTATGCCGATGACGCCTTTGTGCCAGTCTTCTTTGAATAACACGGTGCTCCTAAACTCTCCGTCCATTTCCTTGGCTTCTATCATTTCCAAGGCTTCCCTGGTGATGTTTTCATCGAAATTTTTCCGTGCTGCATTAACATCCTCTACGAGTTCTGCACGTCGAACAGCCTCGTCCAGGTCCTTTGAAATAAGGAGTTCTACTGAGGCTTTGGCATGTTCCAGCCTCCCTGAGGCATTAATCCTTGGGCCAATTTTAAAAACAATATCTGTAATGTTAATATCTTTTTCTAATTTACCTTTTAGAATAAGCGCTTTTATTCCAGGTCTGGGATTGTTGTTCAGTCTTTCCAGACCAAAGTAGGCCAATATTCTATTTTCTCCTGAAATGGGTACAATGTCTGATGCAATACTGATCACCAGCAAGTCTAAGAAAGCGTAGAGATTGTTTTGATTTCTTCCTGTAAATTGAGAAAAAGCTTGAATGAGTTTAAAGCCTACTCCACAGCCGCTTAATTCTTTAAAAGGGTAGGGGCAGTCTTTTCTTTTAGGGTCTAAAACGGCGATGGCTTGGGGCAGGGTTTCCCCCGGTGTATGGTGGTCACAAATAATGAAATCTACACCCAATTCATTGGCCAAGTCAATTTTATCTAAGGCTTTGATTCCACAATCAAGAGAAACTACCAAGCTAAAATTATTTTCTGCTGCATAACGAACCCCTTTCTCAGAAATACCATAGCCCTCTTTGTATCTGTCAGGAATATAAAAAGCTACATTTGGATAAAACGATCGAATAAATCCGTAAAAAAGTGCCACAGATGTGGTTCCATCTACATCGTAATCTCCATAAACCAGTATGTTTTCACTTTTCTCAATCGCTTGATGTAACCTTTGAACGGCCACATCCATGTCTTTCATGAGGTAGGGGTCATGTAGTTTATCTAAGTCAGGTCGGAAGAAATCCTTAGCTTGTTGAAAGTCAGAAATGCCGCGGTTCACCAGCACATTGGCTAGTGTTGGGTTTACGTTAATTTCATTGCTGAGGTGTTCTACTAATTCGGAATTTGCCTTGTCTTTATGTTTCCATCTATAGTCCATGGCGCGTAAATTACAAAACAAACAGGCGATTCAACTAAAAAAACACCTTAATAATTTTAATATAAATTGTACGTTTTACTTAATGTCCATGCATTGAGAACATTACCAATTATTCAATGACTTCAGAAAGAACCTCTTTAAGGGCGATTCTATTTCCATCTTTGTAAGGAACAATCCAGGCTTCTTTAACCCCAATTTTCCTCAGTTTTTTCTTGAATAGATCTGCCATGTCGTAATCTCTAAATTGACCCAAAATATATTTGATATACCCGTCTTCATCGATTATTTTTAAGTCACTGCCATTCTCGGTAAGCTCCCTTAAGTCGAGCTCATCAAATGCAGCCAATTGGACTTTGAAAACAAGACCCTTATTCCACTCATCCTCGAGAGGGTTTCTGTTTTCGTTCGATTCTTGGTTTTGTTCAGTACTTAAGCTTATGACCTGTTGGGAGAGCCTGTCAATCTCATTTTCTTTTCTACTGATTTGTTGCTCGATATAGGAGATTTTTTCCAAAAGATTAAAATTCTCTTGAGATAGAGTGTTTTTTTCTTCGACCAAAGCTTTAAATGCTTCAGGACTCATTTCTTTTTTCTGTTGTTTCCAGGATTTGTACTCCTCTTTTGTTAGCCCACCTACTGTCTTAGAAGAACAGTTGAAAAAAACTGTAGCGATTATTACTATTAGTAATGTTTTGGTAAAAGTCATTTTAATGCACGTTTAAAATCCCGTTATATTGCTAAGGTATAGACAGGCATAAGGTACAAAAAATTAGCCATTATCCTTTCCTTCCTTAAAAAAATCATAGCACCCCGGTATTCTATTATAAAGTTGACCAGGGTGCTGGAATTTTGTCTTGGAGTAAGTGTTTGCTTTACAGTCACTTATTCTTTTGTCTTTCCGTAAATAAAGAATATTTACTGGAACTAGACTGATAAGGTATAGTTAATTTATACGTTCACATGACGCTCTGCATGGTAAGAAGACCTCACCAGTGGGCCTGATTCCACATATTTTAAGCCTCTTTTTAGCCCTTCTTCTCGGTAAGCATCAAATTGATCCGGATGAATAAATTCAGCAACCTCAATATGCATTTTGGTGGGCTGTAAATATTGGCCGAGCGTTAATATGTCGCAGCCATTTTCAGCTAAATCATCCATGGCCTTATGCACCTCATCTTGCTTTTCACCTAAGCCTAGCATAATGCCTGTTTTAGTCCTTTTACCAAACTCCTTGGTAAGTTTTATTTGCTCAAGTGACCGGTGGTATTTGGCCTGAGGCCTAACCCTTCTGTAGAGTCTTTCAACCGTCTCTACATTGTGTGATACCACTTCTTGCCCTGCACTTATCATTCGGTACAATGCGTCCCAATTACTCTTTACATCAGGAATTAAGGTTTCGATGGTGGTTTCTGGGGAACTTTTCTTGGTTTCGGCTACTGTCCTGTACCAAATATCTGCACCTTTGTCTTTCAGTTCATCTCTATTTACTGAAGTGATTACAGCATGTTTGACTTGCATCAATGTTATGGCTTCAGCAACTCTTCTGGGTTCGTCTTCATCATATTCCGGCGGCCTGCCTGTGGCTACCGCACAAAAAGAGCATGACCTTGTACAAACATTGCCTAGAATCATAAAGGTTGCAGTTCCTGCTCCCCAGCATTCACCCATATTTGGGCAATTTCCACTTTCGCAAATGGTGTGTAGTTTGTGCTCATCTACTAATTTGCGAACATGGGCATATTCTTTACCCACAGGTAATTTAACCCTTAACCAATTGGGCTTTTTTCTTTTGGTTTGTTCTTCAGAAATTACAGGTAATTCTATCATATCGGGTTGTTAAATCCGTTCAAAATTAGTCATTAAATTTGAGTTAACCCAAATGAATGCCGAACTCTCTATCTTCTAAATCCATAGTAGAGGGTGACAAACGCCGATTGGAATATTTGTCTGTTTTCGGTGGTAGGCATTAAGGGAATCTCTTTGGTAAAACCTTCTAATTGGTAGCCAAGTTCCAGACCTGTTACATTTGACTTTAAAAAACCAAATTCGAAATTGATGGCTGCTTTGGCATTTCCACCAAAAGCAATTTCAGATTCTCCGATTCCTTCAAAAAGTCGGCCAGGACCAAGTATATCAAATTTACTTTGATGGACTTCCGGATCATAAGGTTCTCGCACAGTTTCCGTCCGATTAATATAATACTCTATATAATATGGAGCAAGTAAACCAATGGTTGGTCCAATGGCTGCTAAAAATGAAATTTGGACCCCTTGATGAGGAGCTTTCTTAAAAGCAATTATTTCTCGACCATATTGAGGTCGAATAGCATAGAGGTAATTTGACTTGCCAAAAATATAGGTGTTGCCCAAAGCAGTTGGGTACCTCACTTCTTTAGGGTTTTTGACATTGGCCAGTTCTAAATTAAAAAATTGGAACAGGTTGTCATTTATTCTGGAACCAATTTTAAAACTTACACCTCCAATCAATCCGCCATTGGTGTTTTTATTGATGCCAAAGAGCACCTCTTTGTCATAGTCATAGTTGCCGGATTCTTCTTCCTGCGCCTTTAAACTGAAGCAGGAGGCGAAAAGGAAAGTAAACAATAGGAAATATTTCATTTCTTTAGTTATAAGCGATTAACAATTTAAACGCTAAATTTACATTTATTGTTATTTATCAGGTACTAAAAATAGTCAGATTAAGTTTATCATGCAAAAGCAGCAAATTATGTCGTGTTAATGTACGAGTTGGGTTGAATAGTATTAAGCAATAAAACCTTTTTCTAAAATAAATCCTATTGGTCAATAAAATTGATGGAAAAGAAAGAGGCAATTCATAATTTTTTTATTCCTCCTTTTCTTTTCTTTGAACAATGAGTAAGAGGCTGTATGATAGCTGTATAACTGTGTTTTTATTGAGTTATCAAAAGTCCTGATTTGTGTAAATATTAAAAATAACAGGAAAATATTACAGTTGCTGTAGCGTTTTCTAAGTACTGTCCGTATAGGTTAAAAATATACCCAATAAAAAATAGGCTTTTGGAGAAGGATCTCATACAAGAAGCACAGAAGCGAGATAAAAAATCGTTAGAAAGGCTTTATAGGCACTTTTATGGCTATGCTATGAGTATTGCTCTAAGGTATTCCGGGAATCGGGAGGAGGCCTGCGAGATTGTAAATGATAGTTACATGAAAGCCTTTGATAAGTTGGACCAGTTTAGTTTAGACAATTCTTTTAAGTATTGGTTTCGACGGATAATCATTAATACTTCCGTGGATTACTACCGGAAGAATTTAAAACATCAAGGGATCATGGATATAGAAAAAGCGCATGCTGAAACTTATAATCCTGATATCATAGATGAGCTTTCGAAAGAGGAAATTTTAAATTGTCTTAGCGAATTACCTGATATTCTGAGAGTTATTTTTAATATGTACGAAATAGAAGGGTATAGGCATGCAGAAATTAGCGAAAAGTTAGGCATTCCATCTAGCACCTGTCGCACCTATTTGGCAAGGGCTAAGGAGAGGTTAAGAGACAAAATTATTGCACTTAATTGTATAAAAAATGAAGGAGCAGTTCGATAAGAAACTAGCGGAGAAAATAGAAGCCTCCTTCAGCAATCATGAGGAGCCATATGATCCCAAACAGTGGGATAAGTTTTCAGATGCTTATTTTAAGCCTAAGAAACCGGCTTGGATGATCTATTGGCCATTTGTGACTGCCGGGGTTGCGGCTAGTTTATTGTTCTTTTTCTTATATTTTCCAAAACAAAAAGAAATTGGGCAAAAGGTAAAATCCATTACTGATGCAGTTGTAAATGAAAAGTTACCTTCTTTCAGAAAAGAAGAACAGAATATTGAGTTGGGCAATAATATTGCATCAAGTGCCCAAGATAATACGGAGCAAGAACATATTGATCCGTATAAATCAAAGACATCTAATCTAAAAACTGAACAAAATATTGATATTAATAGGGGGCAAGTTCCCATAGTTCCAAATCAGGAGGAAAGCTTGATTCCCTTCATTTTAGAAGATTTTTCTTTGACTTGGGATGAATTTCAGTCTGCAATAGCAGCAAGTTTTGATACCCTTCAAAACAATGCCGGATTGGATTTAGGGGACCATAAGGCAATGTCTGTCGCAGAAGCCCAATCATTGGTGGATCAATGGAAATCACCGGGTTCAGAAGAGCAGTCTAAAGAAGTAGCGTCTTCTGAAAAGACCTTTAAACTAGGGCTAATGGTAAGTCCTCAAGCCAATTCCAATCCAGTGTCAGGAATAAATCTGGGAG
>NZ_CAXBOC010000080.1:0-14207 GCF_963976465.1 uncultured Cyclobacterium sp.
AAGTAAATTTACCTTCCAAAAGGTAAACCAACGGAAGACTTCCACTATTGAATGATTTAATATCAGGTTCTTTTGACATGTCTTTAAAGGCCACCCTAACAGGGGCGCTTTCTCTTCGGCTATAATTGCTGGAAAAAATTAAAGGTTTCTTTTTCACCTGATCAGCCTTTACGGTATCAATGCTACTTACAAAGCGAAACTGCACCAAATCTAAGCCTTTGGTGATCGGATGGTTTGCCATTTTCCCCGCTTGCACATAAAATGGCCAAGGCAAAGGAACAATTTGCGGTTGATTACCAAACTCACCTGAAACGACCGGGTAATAGCCAAAATTCAAATCCTTAATCAAATCCTTATTGATCCGTACCCCGTAACGAAAAAGCAGGTCATCGATCCCGGAATCAAAAGGCATGGCCACAGTGCCATTCCCTCCTGCTTCTTCAAGATTCATTGTCATTTGATCCATCATGAACAGGATATTGCCCCCATACATGAGAAATTGATCCAACAAATATTTTTCCCTTTCTCCATAGGCTGATTTGGGACCGGCAACAATCAAGACCTCAAATGTCAAAAGATCCGCCACGCTTTTGGCTTGCTCAAAAGGGACTTTATACACTTCGAAATCCTCATTGAGCGCCTCCACCATACCATACCCTTCATCCTCGACCATTTCTCCTTGCCCTATTATTATTCCAATGGCACGCTTATTTACGGTATACAACCTTTTAATGGCCTGTCCAATTTCAAACTCCAAATTTTCAATGGACAAGTTCAAGGTTTCCTCAGGCCCCATACCCAGTTCTCCCTTCAACAGCAAAACCCCGGCTTCTTTGGAAGGAGACCTCAAAACTATCCCCGGAAAAATCAGCTGTGTAGCTTGTGTACCGTTCCTGCTGGAATGGAGATTGGTAGGGTTGATGCCATAATCTGCCAATTTGATTATATACTGTTCACTGCTATCCCCTGCAACAGCTAAAGGATCTACATAATTAATACTAATTTCCTCTCGGCTATAGGATCGAAAAGTCTTCAGGGTTTGTTCAATATTTCTTTGAAATCGCTTCATTCCCGGAGGCAGGTCTCCCATCAGCAAAATATCTACCTCCAAAGGACCGTCCATGTCTTCGAGTATATCCAAGGTGGCCTGCCCGATGCTGTATTTCCCCTCTTCGGTCATATCGAGTCTAAAAGACCACCATTTGTCCAAATTGAGCACTAAAAACCAAATCAATGATATGGCCAGGATCCCGTAAAGTAGAGCACTGTATTTTCTATTCATCTATATTGATCATAACCCAGGAACATACCAAAAAGGTAAGTATCATTCCAATGAAATAATAAATGTTTTCTGAAACTATTACCCCTCTTCCCATTTGTTCATAATGAAAGTCTGCCCCCAGTCCTTGCAACCATAATGCTTGATCTCCTGAGCTCAAGGTGGCCAATGCTCCAACCCCTCCATACAAGAGAAAAGACAAGAAAACGGCAAGCACAAAAGAAACAATTTGATTGGAAGTAATAGAGGAACTGAATAAACCCACAGCAGCAAATAAGGCACCTACCAAAAACAAACCTATATAAGCACCGAAGAATCTGGCACTGTCTATATTGCCTATGGTATCTCCCAACTGCACAATACTGAAATAGTAAACCAAGGTAGGAATTAGAGAAAAAAACAAAAGCACCAAGGCTGCCAAGTATTTGGCCAATACTATCTGGTAATTCTTTAAAGGCGAAGTCTTTAATAACTCCCAAGTTCCGGATTTTTTTTCCTCAGCTACCATCCTCATCGTAATGGCCGGCAGAAGAAAAATAAAAACGAAAGGAGTATAACTAAACAAAGGTTCCAGATCTGCATAACCATAGTCTAAAACACTGGTTCCGGGAAACACCCATACTATCAACCCCAATGAAACCAAGAAAACAGCGGTAATTAGATAGGCAGATAAATTACTAAAAAAAGCATTGACCTCTTTTATAAACAGACTTAGCATACTACTAATTTTGAGTTAAGCTTTGAAAAACTGATTCCAGATTCTTCTCTTCCTGTCGAATGCTTACCAGATTAAGTCCCCTGCTTTGAACCAATTCAATAATCTCAGCTCTTAATTTTTTAGGATCCTTGCAAGTAAAAGCCATTTGTCCGGGCTGTTTTATTTCTACACTACTGTAAGAAAGTCCATCGATCCATTCGGTTTCTAAGCTTTCTTCGGTTTCCAACAAAACGATAGATTTCCCTGCTTTGGCTTTAAGGTTTTGTAGGGCATCTTGGGCTACCACTTTCCCCTTTTTTATAATCACCACTTTGTCGCACAATATCTCCACTTCCTGCATGATATGCGTACTTAACACCAGGGTTTTATCTTGGCTTATGGCTTTAATAAGTTGCCTTATTTCAACCAATTGGTTGGGATCCAATCCGGTAGTAGGTTCATCTAAGATGATAATTTCAGGATCATGCACAAGGCTTTTCGCCAATCCAACCCTTTGCCTATAACCTTTGGATAAATTACCTATTCTTTTGCGCCTTTCATCTGTTAACCCACATTGGTCCATCACCATTTCCACCCTTTCCAGGCGATGTTTTTTTTTCATCTGGTAAAGTCCTCCTATAAATGATAAAAATTCAGAAATATACATTTCATCATACAAGGGATTGTGTTCAGGTAAGTAACCAATCAATTTACTTACTGCTATGGGGTGCTTCTTAACAGAAATCCCATTGACCAAGGCTTCTCCCGCATCGGCCTGTAAATAGCCGGTAATAATTTTCATGGTGGTGGATTTGCCGGCTCCATTGGGTCCCAAAAACCCTAAAACCTGACCGGGGCTTGCTTGAAAGCTGATATCATTGAGCACTTTTTGCTCCCCAAAACTTTTTGAAAGATGATTAATTTCTATGGACATGGTTCAAATGAAAATCAATCCGGAAGTAGAGGCCTTCACTACTGTTCTAGGCTATAATTCTATAATAGGGTAATACATCTTCATATACCCAGCCTTTAGCATCCACTTATCTCCAATAATTATTTACCGAACAACGGGTAATTAAATTTGATTCAGCAATAAAAATGCTTGTAAAAAAGCAGACACCGTTATAAAGATAACGGTGTCTGACTAAAATTCATATATAAGAAGCACAGAAATGAAAGTTTAATTAAAAAACCTAAGTTTCTTTCAAGTCCTGCTTTTAAAGCAACTTGTTGTGTTGACTTTAGCCCAATTTTATGGTTCTAAAGCTTTTACACCCGGTAACACTTTTCCTTCCATCAACTCTAACAATGCGCCTCCACCGGTAGATACAAAGGAAACTTTTTCTCCAAAGCCAAACTTATTCACAGCTGCAGCTGAATCTCCACCACCAATTAGGGTAAAAGAACCATTTTCTGTGGCTGCCACAACTGCTTCTGCGACTGCTTTGGTGCCTTTTTCAAAGCTACTCATTTCAAATACGCCCATAGGACCATTCCAAAGAATTGTTTTTGAGTCTTTTAGAACATTTGCAAATTTCACTCTTGTTTCCGGACCAATATCCAATCCCATCCAACCATCAGGAATTTGCCCTTTTTTGGCTGTACTTTGTTCTGCATCATTTGCAAAGTCTGTGCTGGTAACCGCATCATCAGGGAGAATAAGGTTTACATTCTTTTGCTTGGCCTTTTCTACAAGCTCAAGAGCAAGAGGCATCTTATCTGCTTCAAGCAATGAATCGCCTATGGTTCCACCTTGAGCTTTGGCAAAGGTATAAGACATTCCCCCACCAATAATCAAGTTATCGACCTTGTCTAATAATTTATCTATAAGCAAGATTTTATCGGAAATTTTTGCTCCTCCCATAATGGCTGTAAATGGTCTTTCTGGAGAACCCAAAACCTTATCTGCATTTTCAAGTTCTGCCTGCATCAAATAGCCGGCCACTTTGTCGTTGAAAAACTCAGCAACTATAGCAGTAGAGGCATGTGCTCTGTGTGCCGTACCAAAGGCATCATTTACGTAAATATCTCCGTGCTGTGCTAATTTTCTCGCAAACTCCTTGTCCCCTTTTGTCTCCTCTTTGTGAAACCTTAAGTTTTCCAATAGTAGAACTTCACCAGGCTTAAGACTTGTAGACAACTGAGTTGCTTCTGTGCCAATACAGTCTTTAGCAAATTTTACCGATACTTCCAGTTCTTTGTTCAGCTCAGTGATAATATGCCTAAGGGAAAACTTATCCTCAGGACCTGATTTAGGCCTTCCAAGGTGAGACATAAGCACAACAGATCCTCCATCATTAAGGATTTTTTTGATGGTTGGGACTGCAGATACGATTCTCGTATTGTCTGTAATGGTATGCTGATCATCCAAAGGAACATTAAAATCCACCCTTACAAGTGCTTTTTTTCCACTGAAATCAACGTTATCTACTGTTTTAATTCGATTGTTCATGCTTTGTAGGTTTAAAATATACGTCAAAAATAAACATTTTATTTGGCAGCAGCCCTTCTTAACCGATCATTTATCGCTTTACCCAGATGTATTTCCGGTAATTCCTCAGCTAAAATTATTGTAGCGGGGGTTTCATCTAAGGAACGCATGGCGGAAAACAAGTTCCTTGCGGCTTCGTCATAATCACCTGACTCACTTAACACTACCTGATTGGTTGCTTTTACCTCAGGGAAAAACCTTTTAAAAGAAAGCACCGCTAAATTTTCTTTTTCATGTTGGTATTGCTGCATCAGCTCATCTAAATTCCCCAAAACCATTGGCTTTCTAGGTGCATAGTGGCTTTTTAGCATCCCCGGAGATTGCGGGTTGCTACTTGACTGGGGGAGAATCAATACATTCCCTACCAACTTTTCTATTTCATTTACTGATATTCCTCCAAGCCGGTAAATAATCACCTGACCTTGCTCCATGCCAACAATGGTGCTTTCCAAACCAACATCACAAGTACCTCCATCTAGAATATAGGACAACTTGTCTCCAAGGTGGTTGGCCACATGGCCGGCACTTGTAGGGCTGATATAGCCAAAGGGATTGGCACTGGGAGCAGCCAATGGAAAATCCACCAACTCCAATAAACTACGCGTTATTGGATGATTGGGCACCCTTACGCCCACCTTAGCCAAACCACTAGTGACCAAGTCAGGAATAATGGATTTTTTTGGCAGTAACAGAGTAAGAGGTCCGGGCCAAAAAGCTTCTGCCAAGGCCTTTAACTCATCAGGGATCGATTCAACATAGGCATGCACCTGATCAATGCCCGGCAAATGGACAATTAATGGATCAAATTTTGGCCTATTTTTCGCTTTGAAGATCTGCAATACCGCATTCTCATCCAAGGCATTTCCAGCCAATCCATAAACCGTCTCGGTGGGAATAGCAACCAATTGCCCTTCAGACAATAATGCTGCCGATTTCTCAATGTCTTTACCAATCTCAGCCATTATTCCGCACAAAATTCGTCAATCCAATCTTTTGCTTGCGTGTATCCCAAGGACAAGGCAGTTTGAAGATACTCACAGCCTTTATCTTTGTTACCCAGGGCACTCATTTCCGTTACACCCAAAAGGTAAAAAGCAGCGCCATTTCGCTTATCTATTCTGATCAACTCTTCTAAAGTGGCAATAGCAGTTAAGGGATCATTATTCCCCAGGTGGGCTTTTGCTTTGTTGAATAATACCTGTGGTTGTTCAGGGTTTGCATGCAGCGCCTTGTCAAAATCAATCAAGGCATCTTCATACATTTCAAGCCCCAACAGAGCAAGGCCACGGTTATAATAAATATCTACCTGATTAAAGTCAAGGCCGTTTGCTCGATTATAATCAACCAAAGCCTTTTTATATTCCTCCTTTTCCATGTAAACATTCCCCCTATTAAAAAAAGGTTTATAGTTGTTTTCATCCAATTCAATGGACCGGGAAAAAGAATCAATGGCATCATCCCATTTACCGGTTTGGAAAAATATCACCCCTCTGGCATTCCACGCCGGAGCATGGCTAGTGTCATTTTCCACCAGTCTGTTTAAATGCCCAATTGCTGTGTCAAAATCCTGTTCATCCAAAGCCACTATTCCGGCTTCAAACAGCTCCTCTGAAGAAGGCTGGCAGGAAATCAGGAAAAAGAGAACAATGAAGCTACTCCATATATTTTTATGCATTTCATTAATTTTTTGCAAAGATAAGAATACTTGGTGCACAATCCACTTAAGGTTTGAACAAAAAACAAGTACAAAGAAAAGTCTTACAATAGAATCTCAGATTTACTTGTTTTCTCCAACATCCGCAATACTGAATCATTGAAACCAACCAGTTCTGCCGTCAGGTCAAAGCCTACCCATGCGAGATCCTTGCTCTCCGGGCTTATGATAAGCGGCTCATCCATTTCTGCTTCTATTAAAAACCTTACATCATAATGAAAATGTCTTTCTTCCTTATCATTTGCCGGAATCACATGCCGATCCAAATCAAAAATAGATTTGTCCACCAATCGAATGGATTGCAAACCACTTTCTTCTTGAGCTTCCTTTAAAGCCACTTCCAAAAGGTTTTCATTACCATCTGCATGCCCACCCAATTGGAGCCAACGCTGAAGTTTTCTGTGGAGCGTAAGTAGCGCATGTGTACGTCTTTTATTAACAATCCATGCAGAGGCTGTGAAATGCCCGGCTTTTCTTTCTCTTTTGAAGGCATCAGGATCATTTAAAAGTTCCAAAAACCCGGGTACCATGGCTTTTTCCTCTTCAAAAGGTGTCCTGTAATTTTCAATCAAGCACTTTAGATTTTCTCTGTCCATATACTAATCTGCTTTGAATAATTTATCCATAAACTGGTCAAAAGGTTTGGCATCATGGTATTGCCTGTCGGAATACAATGTTACCAGAACTTTCAGGTAGTCGGGCTTATTGTCTAAATATATCTTTTCTAAGCTTACATTTCCAAATAGCTGATCAATTTTTCCTGAAATGGCCTCCCCGGAAGTCAAAGGCTTAAAGTACAATTTTTCAGTCGTTCTTACTTGATCATTTACATCATCAATTTTACGGTCCATACTTACTTTCCTGTACCCCAGATCCAACATCCTTTGCCCTAAACCAAAAAACAATTTAGAAAAGCTCTCCAATGTAAATGGATCACTGTATATCACAGCAAACCCATTGGCATAGGAAGATTGAAACAGGTGAACTTCCGGCTGTTTATTAACTCCGGCCCGGTTCAAATGGTAATTATCATAGACCATTTTCAAGGTACCTGCCCCTTCTTCCCCTTCCAACCATAAGGACACCTCCTGCTCTTCCTGCTGAGAGCGGGTAAAATTCTCCCTTATGACTGCCCGGTTGCTTTTTCCGGAAAACAGATTTCCTAATAATGAATCTATAAACTTCATTTCAATTTGATTTTACCATTTTTTTCTGTGAAAATCAATCCTTCGTCCTCCAATTCTCTAATTAAACCCACAGAAAAATCATCTACGGTTTCACCGATCTCAGTAAACAACTCCTCTATTGAAAACGCCACTCCGGATGTTAAAGTTTTAAGTATTTGATCTATCAATTTTTTCTTTAAAAGTGCCTTATTATTATCTTTTTTATTTTGTATACAATTGTCGCAAATACCGCAGGTAAAGTCACTTTTCTCTCCAAAATAATTTACAATTTGCCCCGTACGACAAATTTTATTATTTTTTACATATTCTATGATTTCTGCCGCTTTACTAACCGCCTCCTCTCTTCTTTCACTTATTCTCTTTCTGTTCAAAGGTAGCGCTCCTGCATCCAGCCTTGGGGTGACAAAAGTAATTTGCGGCTGATCTTTTCTTCCTGAATAATCTACCAATCCAAGCTCATCCATTCTCTTCATCATTTGCAATACCTCTTTCTCCGAGACTTTCAGCAGTTGTGCAATTTTACTTTCACTTATATGAATATAGTTTACAAAGAGTTCTCCACCATACAGTCGCAACAATAATTTAATCAATGGGTCCAATTTGGCATAGGCTATCTGGGCTTCATACACTTTACTTTGAGAAACCAGAAAATGCAAGGAAGAAGGAAGAAATACACTCTCTGAAAAAAGTAGCAAGGCTTCTTCTTGTAAAACTTTTATGGAGTTGTAGGTGAGTGAAATATCTAAATTATACGAGCTGGTAAAGTCAAGAAAATCAAAATCAAAGCTTACCATGTTGGCACTTCCTACGGCCAGACGATAATAGTTGGCCAAACACTGATAAACTTTTTTTAACATCTCCTCGGGAGGGTAAGCTATTTCTGCCATTTCCTTCAAGGCGATACAGTCTTTTTCTCGAACCAAAAGTACCGCATAAGCCCTGATGCCATCACGACCTGCTCTTCCGGCTTCCTGGTAATAGTTTTCAAGGTTTTCCGGAAGATCTAGGTGTATCACCAACCGTACATCCGCCTTGTCAATCCCCATCCCAAAGGCATTGGTAGCTACCATCACCCGTATATCTCCCCTAATCCAACTTCCCTGCCTATCATTTCTGGTATTTGGATCTAAACCTGCGTGGTAAAAAGTGGCCGAAATCCCTAATTGACTGAGCTGTTGTGCGGCAGCCTTGGTACCTTTCCTACTCCTAATATAGACAATGGCACTACCGGGTACTTTTTGAAGTATTTCTACAGCCTTTTCCAGCTTATTCTCCACCCAGCGAACAGCATAAGATAAATTCTCTCTTCTAAAGGATTTTACAAAAACAGAAGGTGCTTTCAGTTCTAATTTCTCTTTAATATCAGCCCTAACTTTAAGGGTTGCAGATGCGGTAAGGGCCACCATGGGAACCTCGGGGAAATACGCTCTTACTTTGACTATCTCCAGATAAGAAGGTCTAAAATCATAGCCCCATTGGGAAATACAATGGGCTTCATCCACTGCAATAAGGTTAATATTCATTTTTTTGAAGCGCTCTATGAATAGCTCGGTTTTGAGCCTTTCCGGAGAAACATATAAAAATTTATAATCACCATAAACGCAATTGTCCAGGAGGGTATCAATCTCTCTTTTTCTTAGCCCGGAATGAATAGCCATGGCTTTCACACCCCTACTTTTCAATTGATCTACCTGATCTTTCATTAAGGCAATTAGGGGACTAATCACCAAACAAAGTCCCTCTTTCATCAGGGCAGGCACCTGAAAACAAATGGATTTCCCTCCACCTGTCGGCAATAACACCAAAGAATCCTTCCCCTCAGAAATAGCCTTAACTATCTCTCCCTGAAGGGGGCGGAAATCTTGGTACCCAAAGAATTTCTTTAGGATTGCCAGCGCTGAAGTATCTTGATTATCCATAGAGTGGCAATTGAGCTGCTAATCGCATACAATTTTTATCCAAATTACGTTTCATTGGCCCCATTCACAAGGTCTGCTCCTAATTGTTGAAACTTATTTTAATCGCTCCTTTAGAAATAGGATTTTGAGGGGTAGCTTCTTGGTGAGGCCACCATTTTCCATTCTCCCAAAAATACATAGTCAAGCCATGAGATGTTGTTGGCAATAAAGTATTGGCATCCAAAAGCAATTCTTTATTCATCGGGAGAGAAATACCACACAGTCCCTCCTTGACCCAAAAAGCAAGAGGCTTTGCAGCGCCCCCCATTACCTTGACCCTGTGGGGTCGAACATTATAATTTAGTTCGTCAGGATCTACCTCCCATTCTATTGTATAAAGCTGACCTTGGTGGCTGTAATCCATTACCACACCTTTATTAAGCTTGTAGATGACCATATATTCTTCTGAAGCCCTATCTAAACTTAAAATTATCCGATAAAACCCCAATACGAAAACCAAGGCGAATATCGCCACAAGCCGGTGCTTTCTCCTGTCCAAAATCCAGTGATAAAGGCAAAAAAGAAAGGCCCAGTACAAAATCATTTCAGGCAAATGCATAAACAAGTCATCCATGCGAGCAAAAGGAAGTTTCTGCAAACCGAATATACCCAGATTCAGAAATTGAATGGCATAATCCAAAAGCCAACCAAGGACGTTGGCCAAACCGGGAAAGGCTGCAAACAATAAGAATGGAACACCAATGGACATGATGACAAATGCTGCCGGAATAGCTAGCAGATTGGTAAAAATAAAATAGGTAGGGAATACATGGAAATAATGAACCGCAAGAGGGAAAGTGGTCAATTGCGCCGCCAGCCCAACACTGGTGATGTCCCAAAGGTATCTAAGCCCCTTGCTTTTGGGATACCACATTTTTCTAATAAGCGGTTGAAACAATAAGATTCCCAATAAAGCTACATAACTTAACTGAAAACCTACAGCATAAATCAAAAAAGGGTCATAAACTAAGAGCAACAAAGCTGAAAGGGCCAAAGGGTTAAAAATAGAAGGGTTTCTGGAATTCATTTGTGCCAGACAAATAAAAGTAAACATGGTGGCCGACCTAAGTACTGAAGGAGAAAGGCCGGTTAAAATGGCATAAAACCAGATCACCCCGACAATCACAATTAGGTAGCCTGCCCTTTTAAATCCTTCCATTTTTGTGGGCCTAAACAGTAAGAAAAAAAAGCCATACACAATACCTACATGCAAACCTGATACGGCCAAAATATGCATGGCTCCCGCGGTAGCATAAGCTTCGCTCAGCCCCTTATCCAAATCTTGTTTTTGCCCTAATAATAAAGCTGAAGCGATTTGTTTCGCCTGAGAATCCTTGATATGGAACTCGATCTTCTCCTTTAAGTATTGTCGCCAAGCAACGATTACGGAAGACCAAGAGGCTTTTTCCGGCCTAGATACCAGCTTGAATTTCTTCCCTATAAAATGACTGAAATAAATCCCTTTTCTGGCCATGTATTCCGAATAATCAAACATGGACGGGTTGGCAGGAGGAGCAATTAAACGAGGGGCACCTTCTATATAAATCACATCTCCCGGCGCTAAAGTCATGGTACTTTGGTGATAAATTTGAACTTCTCCTTGAGCCGGTAACCATTCATCGCTGGTTTCAACAGCTTGTACCGACAGTCTATTCCCGCGACTATTCGGTTTGATTTGATCTACCTCCTCCACCTTTGCGAGATAACTTTTAATTTCAGAAAAGTGAATCAGGTGATCAGGAATTAAATTCACATCTCTTAATGATGCCACATACATTCCGGAAAAAAGCAAACCGAGGTAGGCCAATGAGGGGAGTAGCACCTTAAAATAAGTCCTTTTCTTTGGGCTGTAGGAAAATGTCAACCCTATATAACCCATTAAACAAGAAAGCAGAATAGCCAAAATTGCTTCACCAAAAAATTGCTTTGTTATTGGGTAGAATAAAACTCCAACAACAAAGAAAATGGTATAGCGAATAAAGGGAAATTCATTGAATTTCATTTTTGGACGGCAAAACACCTAAAACCCTAACGCTTACAAATCTTCTGATGTATTCTCCAGAAGCTCCTGACTGCTTAACTGAAAATTAAGCGGCCAACTTGATGGACAGTTGTCCATGAATCTTTAGATCGAGAGAGACATGTCTCTTTTGTGTAAACTTGTCCAAAGACTTTCGAAATAGAATTTAGTTAACTTTTAGGATAAAATCAACTATCGGAAAAACATCCTGCTTATAGCAACTAATATGAAAATATTAAAAAAGAAAAAGCCCATCAAATCAAGCATAAACAGCCGGATTTGATGGGCTTCTAATTAAGAAGGTATTAAAAGTATTTTTAGAACCTAAAACCAATGGTAAAGCCACCATTGAATTCTACCGGCTCAAAGCGATCGCTTACCTCGTCGTTAAATCCTCTGGCTAAACTTATGTATGGACCCAGCGCAAACTTATCATTGTGTACCCATTTATACCCGGCACCAAATCCAATAATAAAACTATTCATGGAAGTTTCTACAGTTCCAACGTCCTCCAAGACTTCCGTAAAGGACCCTCCCCTGTACTTCAAAAATGGAAACACATAAATTCCTGATGGGTTTGATTCTGTTACAAAGTAATAATTGTAAGACAAGGTGGCACTCGTGGCCTGAAAATCTTTCCCCTCCCCTTGATCAGACACATATGCAAAGCGGTCCATAAATGTCATTCCCAAACCAATAGATTGGTTTTGGTCAAGAAAATGCTCGTAACCAAGTTCCAAGGAGCCATTAATGATTGTATTGAAAATATTTAATTTCAACTCATTCTGAGGAAGACCGGGATTTTCTAGAGATTGTGCCTTCGCCTCAATACCTCCAAAAAACACTACCAACAACAATGCACCTATAAAATTTTTCATAAAAAAAACCTGTTAACTATAATTTAAATACTCTGTTTATTCTCCTATTGGTTTATAATACATAAGGTAATGCGCAATATCACATTCCATAAAGCGCTCCCCTACTTTTTCAAACCCGTGCTTTTCATACAAGCCCAAGGCTGTCACTTGGGCATGCAAATATATTGTTTTATTCTTATTTGAGGGATTTTTCAACACATCTTCCAACACTGCTCTCACCAACATTCCACCTACACCAAGCCCTCTGTAAGCTTTTAATACAGCAAATCTTTCAAGTTTGATGCCAGTTTTGGTAAACCTCCACCGCGCAGTCCCGACGCCCATGTCTCCTTCGACAACAAGAAAATGGGTGGACAAGTTTTCGTAGGAATCATATTCCTCTTCCGGAGCCACATTTTGTTCTTTTACAAAAACCTGTTCACGAATATAAAAAGCCTTTTCCAGTGAACTTTCCTCTGTGATTTTCTTTACTGCTAAGGTCATTTGGAAGGCTTCGTTTCCACTTCATTTTTCTCGTAAGCTTCAATAATGGATTTTACGAGTTTATGTCGTACCACATCGCTTCCTGAAAGGTTGACCACTCCTATTCCTTTTACTCCTTTTAGAATTCGAAGGGATTCTCGTAAACCTGATTTTTGCCGGGTAGGAAGGTCTACCTGGGATTGATCCCCTGTGATGATCACTTTGGAATTAGGCCCCATTCTAGTGAGGAACATTTTGATTTGTTCTGAGGTGGTGTTTTGTGCTTCATCCAGTAAAACGAAGGCATCATGCAAGGTCCGCCCCCTCATATAGGCAAGAGGAGCGATTTCAATCACCCTATTTTCCTGATAAAACCTTAGCTTTTCGGTAGGCACCATATCACTTAAAGCATCATAAATGGGCCTTAGATAAGGGTCTAACTTTTCCTGAAGATCCCCGGGAAGGAAACCAAGGTTTTCACCCGCTTCCACTGCAGGTCTGGTAATGATAATCCTTTTTACCTCCCTATTTTTCAAAGCCCTTACTGCTAAAGCCACGGCTATATAGGTTTTACCGGTACCGGCAGGACCTAAAGCAAAAACAAGGTCATTTTTGTAAGAAGCATCGACAAGTTTTTTCTGGTTAGGGGATTTGGGACGAACGATTACCCCTTTGTTACCATAGAGAATAACTGCATTGATGTTTTCAGATTTCTTTTGAGGGGCACCTTCCAAATCAATGTATTCCTTCACATTCTCCGGAGTAACCAAGCCATAGCGGTTAAAATGCTCCAAAAGCATGTTTAAAATATCATTGATTTTAAGAATTTCCGGCGCTTGCCCTTTGATTCTGATTTCATTGCCCCTAGAAACAATTTTACTCTGGGGAAAAGCGGCGGAAATCTGCCTGATATTTTCGTTTTCCGAGCCCAGGAAATCCAGGAGGGAAACGTTTTCCAATGTAATGACTTTTTCTACCAATATGTTTTCTTCTGTTTACCTAATTCTAAAAACAAATTAAAAATACCTATTTTTGTGCATCCTTAACGCAAAAGTACGAATTTTTAATTGACTTACTTATATGGCTTTGGTAACATTCATTTCAGATTTTGGCAACTCAGACTACTATGTACCAGCAGTCAAGGCCAAAATGCTATCCATCAATCCCCAGTTAACCATTGTTGACATTAGCCATGAAATTGCTTTGTATGACATCGCCCATGCCGCTTTTTTATTGCGGTCTATTTATAACGATTTTCCTAAGGGCACTGTTCACCTTGTTGCATTAAATACTACAAGCAGCATTACAGACGGCTATATCGGCATCAAGCTTAACGAACATATATTTATTGGGCCAAACAATGGGGTATTGAGCATGCTTGCAGATCATGATCCCGGCATTATTGTTAAATTTTCAGACATTCATATAAAAAACAGTTCCTTTCCGGCAAAAGATATTCTAGCACCAATAGCCGCCAAAGTGGCCAGTGGTGCAGCCATTCATGACTTTGGAGGGCCTTTA
>NZ_CAXBOC010000081.1:0-14037 GCF_963976465.1 uncultured Cyclobacterium sp.
AAATATGGTGCATTCTTATTTACCGAAAGTGGTGCACTTGTAATTACCGATTACATTCTTTCAAGCGTGCCATTTTTGTATGTTAAATAAGTTTCTGACCATTAAAGAAGATGACTTTGTTCCCCTATCACAAGCCTGATGTCCCAATTCTGAAGCAATAAAGCTTTTCCACAACCAGTGGCTTCATTTATCAATACAGACTCTTCGTTGTTAATATAACTGTCGATAGCTAAAGAATCTATTAGCCCTTTGTCAAGAAGCCAAGAAAACGTTCACTGTGAAATTGTAATTGCCGCAAATGTACAAGGTAGAGACCTTAGAAGTGTTGTCAATGATATTCAACAAATCATAGGAGATCAAATCCAGTTCCTGATAGGTATCGTGTAGAATATGACGGACAATTTAAGAGTGAGCATAAAGCTTCTCAATTACTATTAACCAATGCAGGTATGGCCGTTTTAATAATTGTCCTGTTGCTGTATTACGAGTTTCAAGAGATCAAGCTTCTCTTGGTGGTGTTGCTTAGTTTACCTTTAGCACTCATTGGTGGAATTCTGATTGTCTACTTTACTTTAGGTGTCATCAGTATTGCTACTACCATTAGTTTTATCAGCGTATTTGATATTGCAACTTGAAATGGAAAACTTCTCGTATCTAGATATGAAGACCTGAAAGGATGGGGAAGAGGGTTCTGAACCCTTGCTTAAAGGGGCAATGGATCGTCTCAATCCTATTCTAACGAGAGCATTAACTATCTAGCAGGCATTGATTCCCTTGGCACTAAAAGATGGAGAGGCTGGAAATGAGATTCAGAGCCCAATGGCTATTGTTATATTAGGAGGCTTACTTGCAAAAACCTTGCTAAATCTGATCGTAATTCTATGTCTGTATGAGTTGGTAAACAAGCGAAAATCTATTGTTCAATAATTCAATAATTTCTTTAATCAAAATACCTCAGGGAAATTCGCTGGAGTTTATTTTATAAATCATCTAGTAATTAATTTTCCATAAAATACTGGTGAGATGTTGTTTTTAGAAAAGACAGATTTTCTGATAAGATTGGTTAAGCAGTTAGCTTTCGCTGCTTTTTTAAATCAGGTTCTTCGGGTCGGACTAACTGGTACAGCAACTTAATTTAGATACGTCTTTTCCAAAAGTTATTGCTGCTAATTTGATACCTTCTCCCAAAGTCAGGTAAGGGTAAAAACTGTCTGCCAAATCTTTCACGGTAATTCCGTATTTGATGGCCATACTCAATTGTTGAATCAATTCTCCGCCTTCGGGAGCGACTATTCTTGCCCCAATCAATTTATCAGTTTCGCTGTTGCGAATGAGTTTGATAAATCCCCTAGTGTCATTCGCTGCTATTGCTCTTGGTACGTCTTTGAGTTCCAATTTAGAAACTTCAAATGGAATACCGTTCGCTTTGGCCTGAGCTTCGTCCATACCCGCACCTGCCACCTGTGGATCGGTAAATACCACCCATGGCAAGGAAGAATAATCTGCTTTATTCTCTGTTCCTGTGAAAGCGTTTTCAACGGCAATTTTTCCTTCAAAGGCAGCGGTATAAACAAATGTGGGCGTATTGGCTACGTCTCCTGCTGCATAGATGTTGGATAGATTGGTTTCCATTTTTTCATTTACTGCGATATGTCCATGTTTGGTGAGGTCCAAACCAATATTGTCTAACCCTAATTGGCTTGAATGGGGGTTGGTTCCTGTTGCAATTACTACCTTTCCTTTTTCAACAAATTTAGTGAATGAACCGTCAGGACATTTGCAATGTATTGTGGTTACGTTGCCTTGTTTTTCAAACTTTACCGCTCTGAAATTGGGTAACATTTCAATGCCTTCTTTTCGCATTTGGGTTTCCAATGCTTCGCTGATGTCTGGTGTTTGTGTTCGCAATACTCTGTCGGTGAATTCTATGACACGAACTTTTACCCCTAATCGATTGTAAGCCATTGCAATTTCCAAACCGATATAACCTGCTCCCATGATGGTCAGACTTACTGGTTTCTCTTCCAAGTCAAAAAGGGAAACATTGGTCAAATAGTCGATTTTGTCCAATCCTTCAATATTAGGAATGTTGGTAGTAGCGCCTGTGGCAATTAAAAATTTGATTGCTTTGTACCTTTCCCCATCCACTTCAATTGTTTGGTTGTCTATGAACCTTGCCCAACCTTTTAACATGGTCAGGTTTTTAAAATCGCTCACCACATCCAAATATTTTTTCTCTTGCAGTGTAGCAACCATTTTTTTCTTGTCCTTGATGACTTGAGCAAAATCAATATTCACTCCTTTCGGCCGAATGCCTTCAAAGTTAGAATGAGTAGCATGATAAGCCGTTTCGCCTGCACGAATTAGATTTTTGGAAGGCACACAGCCCACATTTACGCAAGTACCTCCAAAGTCCAAACCGTCATTTACCATTAAGGTTGAAAGTCCTAAACTTTCAGCTTTTATAGCAGCTGAAAAGGCTGCCGAGCCACCACCGATTATTATGAGGTCAAATTGGGTGTAACTACTATTTTCATTTTCTAGTATTTCAACTTTTACTCCGTAGTTTTTAGTACTGTTGATGATATTGATTATTTTTTCCTTAGTCGTTTTTGAAGGATCAAAAGAGCATTCACAAGTAGCTTTAGAATAGCTTACTTTGGCTTCTTGTACCCCTTTGTTTTCAGCAAGTAGCTTTTCAATGCTTGTGGCACATTGGTCGCAGGTCATGCCTGTGATATCCAGTTTTATGTTTTCTTCGTTCATAATTATTACCTAAGCTTTTGAAATTTTTAATGGCTAAACCATATAAACGATATCAGAACTTGCTGACGGATAAGTAAATATCATCGTTTTAATATCTCTGGAAGTTAATCCTGTTTTTATGGCTATGGCAAAAAGATTAATCACCTCTTCAGAGTGCGGTCCAATGATATGTGCCCCCAGGATTTTTCCGGTTTCCTTTTCTATTAAGGTTTTATACGCATAGGTTTTCTCATTAATTCTTTTGCCTGTAAACCAATCCGGAACTGCTTTTTTCTTCACCGTAAAGTTGATGCCTTGTTCCGTTGCTCTTTCCTCAGACAACCCCACAGATGCCATCGTGGGTAAGGTAAATACCACAGTGGGAATACCTGTATAATTTGGCTTTTTGGTGTTACCCTTTATTATGTTAGAAGCAACTATATGACCTTCCATGACAGCTACAGGGGTAAGAGGAATTCCCTCGGTATTGGCAGCATCACCGGCAGCGTATATCTTAGGATTGGTATTGCTTTGCAAATACTCATTTACTTCAATCCCTTTTCTACTGAAAGCGATATTTGCTTTTTCCAGATCCAGATCAAAAATTGCCGGTGGTCGTCCGGCTGAATTGATCACTGCTTCCGCCTCCCAGTTTTGTTCTCCGTTTTCATTCTTGCCTGTTACCAAATAAGAATTTCCCGATTTTTCAACGGCTGTTACATTGGTATTCAACACCACCCTAATGTTTAATTTTTTGGTGGCCTCCGTCAATTGCTCCACAATAAATGGATCAAAGTTTTCTAAAGGACGTTCACTACGATGCAGGATGATGACTTCGCTACCAAAGCGGGCCGCCATATGCGCAAATTCAAAGGCGATATAGCCACCACCTATAAAAACTATCGATTTGGGAAGTTTATCAAAATCCAGAAAGTCGGTACTGGTCAGCGTGTGCTCCTCGCCCGGGATTCCCAATACCTTTGGCTTTGCGCCTGTAGCTATCACGATTTTTTCTGCCTCTATTGTTTCATCACCTACTTGCAGTTGATTTTCTGAAATAAATTTAGCCGATTTGTGAAAGGTTTCAATTCCATTGTGTTTATAGCCTTTTTCAATTTTAGGGGGCATTGCATCTACAAACTCCTGTTTAGATTTCATCGCTGCTTCCCAATGTTTAGCGGGCACTTCAGCAATTTGTTTTTCGTGAAGGCGTTGTGCAAAATCCTTAGCTTCAGTAGCACCAAGCATTATTTTTTTTGGGTCACAACCTCGGAGAGCACAAGTTCCTCCATAAGGCAGTTCATCCGTGATACCAACTTTCAGTCCTTTTCCGGCACAAATGTTGGCAATGTTCATGCCTGCCATTCCCGACCCTAATACAAATACATCAAACTTCTTCATAGCTGTTTCTCCTGTTTTTGATTTTTCCTCATGATTTAGACCTTATATCCAGTTTTCTCTATCACTTTAATGATAGCATCAGAGCTGGTTTTTTCCGAGTCGTATTGGAAAGTCGCCAAATCGCTTGGGTATTCCGACTTATGTTCCAAAATACCCTCAACTTCTTAGATGGCATTTGAAATGTGGCTGGATAAACCCGCACAGGTCATTTCCGTGATCTTGATTTTCACTGTTTTACCTTCTTGTTGTGTTGCATTTTCGGTTTGTGCTTTACTGGCAGTTGATTGGCAACATTAAGCTTTGATCTGAGCAATTCCAATGAGGAACAAAACGCTCCATAAAATCAAATTCATTGTTCATTATGTAATTATTTAATTAAATTCTTAAATACAGTGCACAAAAAAACACTATTTCTTGCCGACCACTTTATAACCTGTGCCATTGATGACTTCTTCAATTTGAACCAAACTTACTTTTGATTTATCAAATTCTACTTTGGCAGTTGCTTCTTCATAAACTACATCTACATTTAAAATACCTGGTAGCCTGTTAACATCATTTTCTACGTGCGAAGCACATCCGTTGCAAGTCATTCCTTTTACCTCCAAAGTCACCGTTTGAATGTCTGAAGCATTGACCATTACAACTTCCTTGTTGTCATTTAAAGGATAGAAAATATGTGCATAGCTTGGAAAAGTGAGCATTAAAGCTGCAAACACCGTTACAATTCCTAAAAATGTTTTGGTCTGCATAAAAGGTTTTTTCTCCTCTTTGTCGCCTGCGGAACGGGTAGTTTCGCAATCGCATTGAATTCCTTCGGCGGTTCGCGGTTTGAGTTTCTGATACCAAGCAAAACCCAATACCAAAACGGTAATGCCAATAAGATAAGGTCTTGCTGGTTCCATCCACGAAAATGTAGACGCTACACCTGATGCTCCTGAAATCAGAGCCAAAACAGGTGTTATGCAGCAAAGTGATGCTGCTACTGCCGAAAGCACTCCAGCTCCAACAAGTCCGTTATTTTTCTTTTTCATACTGTTTCTTTTTTTGAGTTATTGATAATATGTTTAAAAAATGGTTGTAGTAAAGGCAGTTGCTCTTGTCTTAAAGAATAGAAAATAGTTTGTCCATCTCTTCTTCCTTCAATTACATTTTTGTCTTTTAGTTTTCTGAGATGTTGAGAAACGGCGGGGATACTCATTCCGAGAATGTCTGAAAGGTCGCAAGGGCAAAGTTCTTTTTCTTCTTCCAAAAGAAATAAGATTTTCAACCTCACTTCGTTTCCTGCCAAGGCCAATAGCCCACTCAATTGACTGAATACTTTGTCGTTTGTTTGAAGCATTTCCCGACAATTGTCTATTTGCACCTTGTCGGCAAACACTCTGATACACGATTGGTTGTTTTCCATAGTTTTCCTGTTTTCGGATTAATAACGCATTACAATTAAGAATAGTTTTCTTATTTAAGCAAATACTTAAATTTATTAATGAATTTTTAGAATACAGCGGGCCCGAAATTGTTCATTAGCTTATCGGCCAGTAATTCAACAGGTGGTTTCTTCTCGGCAATACGGCTCATTAAACTAACTACCTGGTTCATGAAACTATCTTCCCCGATTTTGGAAACTTTAATTTGCAATGCACCGTCAAGATTTAAAGTACCACCAATTACAGTTGCACCAACTTCTTTATTTGCAGGTGTGCTTTCACCTGTAAAACTTGCTTCATCAACACTTCCAGCACCATCCAAAACCTCACCATCCAAAGGTATCCTTTCACCTGGCCTAACTTCTACAACTTCACCAACCAATATGTCTTTGGTCAATACATCAACAAATTGTTCGCCTCTCATAACCCTTTCATTTTGTCAATGCATACTTTAGAGTCACATTGCTCAATGGTATAATATACTGTTATTTCGCAAGACTCGCAAGACATTTCTTTTACCATTTTTACTACTGGTTCACATATTGGACATCCAGCTGTAAATACTTCAATTTGTCGGTTCATCTTTTTAAGATTTTAATGATTAAAATTGATTACTCTACAAAGATGGGGTCGGTATAGGGGTGGTCTCCAAATTTATTTTCAATTATTTTTGTTTTCGCTTGACCATAGGAGTTTTCAGGCTGCACTTCCATTTGTAAAGTGAGTGCCGTGATAAGTGATAATAAGTTAAGGTTTTCAATGAATGAATTTACCAGTGATCGGGGAATACCTCTGGAAGTGGTGCTTGTAACGGCAGCATCATTGACCTTTCCCATAGTCTTGTACAAAATCAACCCGGATGAATATTTCGCACTCTGGATAGAATGTACCCACTAGGGGTGTGAAGTCAATGCGAAACCTAATTACTTGGTATGCCCATGCCATGGTAGTGAGTATGATGCAAAAGGAAATGTAGTAGAAGGCCCGGCAGAAACTAATCTTCAAACATTTAACATAACCACAGATCATGAATACATCTACATCCATTTATAAAAATCTCAATCCACTATTACTTCTTATTCTTATGGGAATAGGAGCTTCCGTTATGGCACAGCGGGTAAATAATGATACAACTGCCATCCAAATGAACATGGATGCGGTCTATAATCGTCCGTTTTTGCAGACTGGCAGCTTTCCGGTTGCGTTGGGTGGCTATATTGAAGCACACGCCCAGTATTTTGTGACAGATGGTATTACGGAAGGTGTCTCTTTCAAAATTCCAAGAATGACCCTGTTTATATCCTCCACCATCAAAGAACGGATCAAATTCCTTTCTGAAATTGAGTTTGAAGAAGGTACCAAGGAGATCAACATTGAGTTTGCCGCCCTGGATTTTGAACTCCATCCTGTGCTGAACCTAAGAGGCGGAATTATCATTAACCCAATAGGCGCATTTAACCAAAACCATGACGGGCCGAAGTGGGAATTTGTAGATCGGCCTATAATGGCTACTACCATCATCCCGGCTACTTTCAGCAATGTAGGCTTTGGTTTGCACGGTAAGCCCCATCAGAAACAATGGGTTTAGGCTTATGAGGCTTATGTTAACAATGGTTTCGATTCTCAAATAATTGCCAACAGTGTAGGCCGTACCTGGCTTCCCGCTGCCTAGGAAAATGTAGATCGTTTTGAAGAAAACTTCAATGCTGTTCCCCTAATTACACTAAAAACCGCAATTCGTCATCGGAAAATCGGGGAAATAGGTCTGTCATGGATGGTTGATGTATATAATAAATAGGAAGAAGACGGACTTGTGCTAGATGAAAAGAGGCGATTGGACGTGGTAGCTGTAGATTTCAATACTTCCGCTATCAAAAGAGTCAATATCACAGGGGAATGGGTATGGGCATTCATCGAAGTTCCCGAATCCTATTCACAGCAGTTTGGCACTCAGCAGCAAGGCGGGTTTGTCGACTTTGTTTACACCATTTTAAAACGGAAAATACTTGGATGGGACCATGCGATACTCAACCTGGCTTTGCGGCTGGAGCATGTGGATTATAATGTTGGCTCGTTTGGGGAGACCGGAGGAAATATACATGATGATGTACAGGCCATAGTGCCTGCCATTATCTTCAGACCCTCATCTCAAACTGTAATTCGTGCCAATTATTGGTATAAGTGGGAGACAGACTTGTTGGGCAATCCGGCAGCCAAAACAGCAGGCTTACTGATAGGAATATCCAGCTATTTTTAACAATCTGTTTTAACTATGTAAGTGCAAACAATCCGAAGAAAACATACGTTAACCTGAAAATACAACTTTGCAATTCCTATGCATTACATAATTATGTATATTTGTATTAAATGAAAATCGCATGCTACATATTAAGTTTTTACTTCATGGCCCTGACTGGTGTAGTATGTGCTGATACTTTACCATATGATAATACCAAAGATACTATTACGGCCTTTTCAAGTAATGATGGCAATCATAACCACTCGCAGGAAAGTGGCTGGGATGGTTGTTCGCCGTTTTGCGTTTGTCATTGTTGTCATGTACATGTTGTATCCTCACCAGGGGTAGTCATTACTCATCCGTTAAAACTACCCATTTTTTGGACTGCTTGCTTTCAGGATTTTAGAAGTACTGAAACCATTGGTTTTCTAAAACCCCCACAATAATAATATTCAATGTTTAGCAGGAATAAGTGTGGCAGATCGGTAAAGTTTACTGGGGTCCATGACTTTTTTGAACAATTCCCTAAACACCACTTCATTTGCCTTTCTTCAAAGGCAACCCTTTCTCTATATTCAATTCTATTTATAGAGCTTGAAAAAACTGAATAAGAACAAATAGAATAAGGGGAAAAGAGGAAGTAGTAAATCACTGCCTAAATAGTTTTGAAATGGTTTTTTATTGTGCTGATTAGTGCCATTCTCATTATAGCAACCATTGCCAGGCTTCTTCACTTCTTTGTTTTCCATGTAAAATAATTTAAAATCATATGATCAATAAAATCATTTCTTTTTCAATAAAGAATAAATTCATCGTGGGCCTGCTTACATTGGCGCTCATCGGGGTGGGGATCTACTCCATGTCCACAATCAATCTGGGTTCAGTACCTGATATAACAAATAACCAGGTACAGGTAATGACTGTGTCTCAAAACCTGGCCACAGAAGATATAGAACAATTCGTCACCTACCCTGTGGAATTAGCCATGGGGAATCTGCCGGGCGTTACAGAAATTCGTTCCGTATCCCGTTTTGGGTTATCTGTAGTTACCATCGTATTTGAAGACGAGATGGGGATATACAAACCCCGGCAATTGGTACAGGAAAAGCTTAATGAGGTTAGGGATAAAATCCCCGAGAAATTTGGTAGTCCATCTATGGGGCCTATAACCACCGGACTGGGTGAAATATACCAATATACTATCAAGCCTAAGCCTGGTTATGAAGACAAATACTCTCCTACTGAGCTTAGAACAATCCAGGATTGGATTGTAAAACGCCAGATGACACTGGTAGATGGTGTGGTGGATGTCAATGCCTTCGGGGGTAAAATAAAGCAATATGAAATCGCTATCAATCCTGAAAAACTTAACGCACTGAATGTATCCATCTCAGAAGTTTTTGAAGCCCTTCAGCGCAATAATGTAAATACAGGAGGTGCATATATAGAGAAGAACAACATGGCCAATTTCATCCGTGGAGAAGGTCTTGTGCGTTCGCTTGACGACATCCGGGAAATAGTAGTACGGAATGAAAACAACATTCCTGTCACGATTGGTGATGTAGCAGAGAAAGTACATTTCGGAAGTCAGGTTCGTTATGGAGCATTCACCCAGGATGGGCAGGAAGCTGTAGGCGGCATGATACTTATGCTCAAAGGCTCTAACCCCAATTCTGTCATTCAGAATGTGCAGGAGCGCATGAAAAAAGTGCAGAAGTCTTTACCGGAAGGCTTGGAAATAAAACCATTTCTTGATCGTAGTTCCCTGATTGAAAGAACTACCAGCACCGTAAAAACAAATCTTTTGGAAGGAGCCCTCATTGTGATATTCGCCCTGGTAATATTGTTGGGAAGTGTTCGTGGGGGTATTATTACTGCTACCACTATTCCACTTTCCCTATTATTTGCCTTCATACTCATGAAGCAATTCAATGTATGGGCCAACCTGATGAGCCTTGGTGCTATAGACTTTGGAATTATTATAGATGGTGCGGTGATCATCATAGAAGGAACGGTCTATGAAATACAGAAACGGATCCGATCAGGGAAAATTAAGTTTAACCAGGGTGTGATGGATGAGGTGGCTTATGATGCCGGCAGTACAATGATGGGCTCTGCATTTTTCGGACAGATTATAATTCTTATTGTATTTGCCCCAATTCTTTTCCTCACTGGGGTTGAAGGCAAGATGTTCCAGCCCATGGCCTACACCTTTGGCTTTGCCATGATTGGTGCCATTTTCTTATGTCTGACTTATGTTCCGATGATGTCGGCATTATTCATGAAACCTATCCAAAACAAGAAAAACTGGTTTGGGAAGTTTGAACGCTGGCTGGAAAAGGTAAGTGACAAAATTATAGATGGCATTCAATGGGCTTATGTACCATTACTTAAAGGTGCTTTAAGGTTCAAAACCATTGTCATCATTGTGGCGATCGTATTACTCGGACTGTCAGGGTTCATTTTTTCACGTATGGGAGGAGAATTTGTCCCGCAGTTGGATGAAGGGGATTTAGCTATGCAGGCATTGATTCGGCCGGGAAGCGGATTGAGTGAAGCAATTGATGTATCTACCAAGATTGAAAATATTTTACTTGACAATTTCCCTGAGATCAAAACAGCTGTGGCCCGAATAGGTGTAGCTGATATTCCTACTGACCCTATGCCCATGGACATAGCCGATATGTTCATTATTCTTGAAAAGGATATGGATAAATGGACAACAGTAGAAACTAAAGAAGAGCTCATTGCAGAGATAAAGGAAATACTGGATGAAAAACTGACGGGTGTCAACCTTGTTTTCAGCCAACCGGTAGAGTTACGGTTCAATGAGCTGTTGACCGGTGTAAGAGAAGATGTGGCCGTGAAACTCTATGGTGAAGATCTGGATGTGCTGGCGCAAAAAGCTGAGGAAATGGGTGAGATCATTCAAACTATTCCGGGAGTAGGTGATGTAAACCCTGAACGTACTTCCGGCTTGCCACAGATGACTGTGCGCTACAATCGCAAAAAGATTGCACAATACGGGTTGGATATTGAAAAGCTGAATGAATATGTGAGTGCAGCTTTTGCCGGAGGTGTTGCAGGTGTCATTTTTGAAGGGGAAAAACGGTTCGATATGGTGATCCGGTTTGATGAAAATCACCGGAGAAGCATAGAAGATTTGCGCACCTTGTACATTGACCTGCCGGACGGTACACAAGTGCCCATCAAAGAAGTAGCGGATATCAACTATGTGCCGGGACCGATGCAGATTTCCCGCGACAATACTTTCCGCAGGACCTACGTGGGTGTTAATACCAGGGGCCGTGATGTAGAGTCTGTTGTAACGGATATACAGGAAAAACTGGATGCGGAATTGGATTTACCACCGGGCTACTACATTACTTATGGTGGTGAATTTGAAAACCTGCAAAGGGCGAAGGGACGATTAATGATCGTAGTGCCAATAGCCTTATTTCTGATTTTTGTGTTGCTTTATTTTGCCCTGCAGTCATTCTCTCAGTCTATTATGATCTACATGGCGATTCCCCTGGCAGCTATTGGGGGCGTAATTGCGCTTTGGATGCGAGACATGCCCTTTAGCATATCAGCTGGTGTGGGCTTTATTGTGCTTTTCGGGGTGGCTGTATTGAACGGGCTGGTCTTGATCAATCGCTTTAATTCATTGAAAGAAGAAGGCGTAACCAGCATTCGCGAAAGAATTCTAACAGGAACTAAAGAACGAATCAGACCTATTATGTTGACTGCAACTACAGACATTTTCGGATTTCTACCCATGGCATTTTCAGCATCTGCAGGAGCAGAAGTGCAGCGGCCTTTGGCTACTGTGGTAATTGGTGGTATGCTTACAGCCACATTGCTTACTCTGGTAGTGCTCCCAGTGCTATACACTCTTGTAGAAGGAAGAAATGATAGAAGAAAAAGCCTGAAAGCACCGAATGCCAATGTGATCATCATATTGATTATTTGTGGTGGATTGTTTGGTTTACCGGCTGTGGCAAATGCACAACAGCAAGAACAAGAGAAAGACAGCCTTTCAACGATTACATTAGAACAAGCAAGAAAGCGTGCAGTAGAAAATTATCCTAAAATTCAATCGGCACGTTTGGAAATTGAAAGCCAACAGGCCTTAAAGAAAACAGCATGGGACTTTGGTAATACCCAGGTATTTACCGGAAAAGAGGAAGTGGGTAACGGCTCGGATGGAGTTTACACCCAGTTTGGTATTCAACAGCAAAATATTGATGTTTTTGGTATAGCATCCCGTTTGAAATTGCAAAAAGAACGAGTGGCACTGGCCGAATCTGCCCTTGACCTTTCCGTGATAGAACTGGAAAGGGAAGTGAGCCAGGCCTGGGCGATGGTGTATGCCACCAAAAACAACTACCAGGTGTATGAGCAGTTGGATTCGATTTTTACCGATATTGAAAGAGCCGCACGAATTCGTTTGGAAACTGAAGCTACTTCTAAACTGGAATACCTGGCTACCTCCAATCAGGCCAATCAGGTACAGATACAAAAAGAGCAGGCTTATCGGGATTACCTCAGTGCCTTGCAGCGGCTCAACTTGTGGTTTGCCAATGATACCCTCTTTACGGTACCGGATGTTCCAGCTACCCAACTGGATGAACCGCTGAATTATGTGGCTGATTCTTTGATGAACCACCCGTTGCTGAATGTGTCAAAACAGCGTGTAGATGTAGCGGACGCCACCATAAAAGAGAGGCGTTCACAGTTTTTACCTCAATTGCAAGGGCAGTATGGTCGGCAGCAGATAGCCGGACAATCCGGTTTTTATCAATACCAGGTAGGGATAAGGATTCCTCTGTTTTTCGGGCCAGAACTCGGGCGGACACAGTCGGCCAAAATCCAGCGGGATATAGCCGGACAAAACCTTCGACAAAACCAGTTGGAATTGAACGCGGCCTATCAGGGAATGAAGGAACAGTACCTGAAATGGCTCAATTCATGGAATTACTACCGCGATGAAGCGCTACCCCTGGCTCGGGAACAACGAACAGGAGCTGTAACGGCCTATAGAGAAGGTGCTATTGATTATGTGACCTTCCTGCAAAACATCAGGGATGCCATTCGCATAGAGGTAGACTCCTGGAATGCCTTTGGCAGTTACCTGGACAGTCGCTACCAACTGGAGTACTACTTAAAAACAACAAACTAATGATGGAATTGAAAGTCAATAATAAAGTCAGACAAATAATAGAAGAAATGAAAAAGCAAATTATATATATAGTAGCACTGGTACTGATGGTATCAGTATTTACGGGTTGCGGCAACAAGTCGGCTGATAACTCAGGTGAAGCTTCTCACGAAGAACACAGTGAGGGCGAGGCTGGGCACGAAGGTGAAGAAGAAGGTCATAGTGAAGAAGGAATGGCCGAGCTCCATCTTTCTGATATGAAATTTGCAAGTTTGGGTATTAAGGTAGATACTCTGCCCACCCGGGCACTCTCCGGAGTGGTTGAGGCCAACGGACAGTTAGAAGTTCCTCCTCAGCATGAGGCCACTGTTACCGCTATTCTGGGAGCCAATGTTACTTCCATCAAAGTGATAGAAGGAGATCAGGTGAGTAAGGGGCAGGTATTGGCCTATCTCTCTCACCCCAACCTGACCCGGTTACAGACGGACTATGTAAGGGCTTATAGCCAATTACAGTTTCTGGAAAAAGAAAATCAACGGCAGAAAAGGTTATACGAAGAGGAAGTAGGTTCCGGAAAAACTTATCAGCAAATACAGGCAGACTACCAGGCCATGAAAGGAGAGGTGAAAGGCTATGAAGCCCAATTGAAGCAGCTCAGTCTGAATGTGAAAAAAGTACAGGACGGTGATATTTACCAGTACGTACCTGTGGTAAGCCCTATAGATGGATACATTGAAAAAGTAGAGGTTCAGGTTGGCCAATATGTAGATCCTCAGACCGAGATGTTTATGATCGTCAATACCGACCACATCCATGCCGATCTGATGGTATTTGAAAAGGATGTTCACAAAGTGAAGAAAGGACAAAAGTTGTCTTTTACTGTGGAATCTGTTCCGGGAAATACGCTAACAGCCAAAATTTATTCGGTAGGCAAACAGTTTGAGCAAAATCCGAAAGCGGTACATGTGCACGCAGAGATAGATCAAAAGGAAGATTTTCTGATCCCGGGCATGTATATCAATGGTAAAATAAGAACGGGTGATAATCAGGTAAAAGCCTTGCCG
>NZ_CAXBOC010000082.1:0-14033 GCF_963976465.1 uncultured Cyclobacterium sp.
ACGCCCAATTGTAGACCTGGAGAAACAAGCCTTGGATACCAAGGATATTTCAACTGAATTCTGCGCCATTCCGGGTGGCAAGGGAGGAAAGTTTAAATGGCCTACCTTATTTGAATTGCATCAGAAACTTTTTGGTGAGGGCTTTGGTGATGCCCACGATGCTGCCTATGATGTAGATGCCACTGCAAAATGCTTTTTCGGCCTTATCAAGGAGGGGGTACAGCCGCCCACTGAGGGAATCTCCCTGGATGCAATCATTTATGAACCACCAAATCTGGACGCGGCAAATTTTGCAGCCGCCAAAGATGAGGTAAAGGTATCCGCACAAAAAATCCTAAAAGCGGCTGATCGTGCAGACATCTCAGACCTAAAGGATACCCCCTTTACGCATTTACATGTTCATACTCAGTTTTCAATTTTACAATCTACCTCTGAAATCCCTGCCATCATTAAAAGAGCAAAGGAGCTAGGGATGCCTGCCTTAGCCATGACTGACCATGGTAATATGATGGGGGCATTTAACTTTGTTAAAGAAGCATTTAACAATGACATCAAACCCATCCTAGGTTGTGAGTTTAACCTATGTAGGGATCGGAAAAATAAATCCAATAAAGACGATGGTTACCAAACAGTTTTATTGGCTAAAAATAAAGCGGGATACCATAACCTCGCCAAACTAGCATCCTATGCAAACATAGAAGGCTTTTACTATGTACCTAGAATAGATCGCGAAGTTTTGGTGCAGTACAAGGGAGACCTTATTGCCACTACAGGGGGGCTATGGGGGGAGGTTCCCTACCTTATTCTCAATGTTGGAGAAACCCAAGCTGAGGAGGCCTTCGTATGGTGGCACGAGCAATTTGGAGAAAATTTCTATATCGAACTAAATCGGCACGGAATACCTGAAGAAGAAAAGGTAAATGAGGTGTTGCTCCAGTGGGCAGAAAAATACAATGTCAAGTATTTTGCTGCCAATAATACCTATTATAATGCCCAGGTAGATGCCAAGTCCCATGACATTTTATTGTGTGTTAAAGATGGTGAACTGGTCGAAAAACCCAAGAAATACATAGGAAAAAGAGGGCGCGAGTATCGTTATGGTTTTCCGAATGATGAGTTTTACCTCAAATCTCCGGAGGAAATGAAAAAACTCTTTGCTGATTTACCAGAAGCCATTTCATGTACCGATGAAATCGTATCCAAAATAGAACCTTTCAAACTTGCTAGAGAAGTTCTATTGCCAAAATATGACATTCCCGAAGAATTTGTTGATCCCCAAGATGATGAAGATGGTGGAAAAAGAGGGGAAAATGCATTTCTGCGCCACCTTACTTATGAGGGAGCAAAAAAAAGATATGGAGAAATCACAGATGAAATCAAAGAACGGCTGGATTTTGAACTGGAAACAATCGAAAGGACTGGTTATCCGGGGTATTTCCTGATTGTTCAGGATTTTACGGGAGCGGCGAGAGAAATGGGAGTATCTGTTGGACCGGGGCGTGGATCTGCCGCCGGATCTGCTGTTGCCTATTGTGTAGGTATTACGAATGTGGATCCTATTGCTTACGATTTACTATTTGAGAGATTCCTTAATCCTGACAGGGTTTCTCTCCCTGATATTGATATTGACTTTGATGATGAAGGCAGACAAAGGGTCATCGAATATGTGATCGAAAAATATGGTGCCAACCAAGTAGCCCAAATCATTACCTACGGAACCATGGCGGCGAAGTCTGCCATTCGAGATACGGCAAGGGTACTGAACCTCCCCCTATCGGAAGCAGACCGGCTGGCCAAGTTAGTAACAGACATCAAACTTAAAGCCCTC
Organism: uncultured Cyclobacterium sp.; assembly: GCF_963976465.1. Lineage (NCBI taxonomy): Bacteria > Pseudomonadati > Bacteroidota > Cytophagia > Cytophagales > Cyclobacteriaceae > Cyclobacterium > uncultured Cyclobacterium sp. Next base: position 1,829 of record NZ_CAXBOC010000082.1, read on the forward strand.
TTTGAATTGGCCAATGACAGGGCCAAACTTTCTGCCAAGCTAAAAAACAACAATGACAACCTGGAAAAGGCTTTGGAGTTGATTCGAATTTCTAAAGGAAATGACGACAATTCCAAAACCATAAACCAGGCCAAAGTACTGGAAGGATCCGTGAGAAACACGGGTATCCATGCTTGCGGGGTCATCATCACACCGGATGATATTACCAACTTTGTCCCTGTCGCTTTGGCAAAGGATTCTGAGATGGTATGTACCCAATTTGACAACTCTGTTGTGGAAAGTGCAGGGCTGCTGAAAATGGATTTCTTGGGCCTAAAAACCCTTACCCTAATAAAGGATGCCGTACGCATCATTAAAGAAAGACATGGCATTTTGCTCGATCCGGAAAACTTTCCCATTGACGATGTCAAAACCTATGAACTCTTTCAACGTGGTGAAACAGTAGGTATATTCCAGTATGAATCTGCCGGCATGCAAAAATACATGCGGGAATTAAAGCCAACGGTTTTCGCTGACCTTATTGCCATGAATGCCCTTTACAGACCGGGCCCATTGGAATACATTCCTAGTTTCATTAAGCGGAAGCATGGCTTAGAAACCATCACCTATGATCTGGATGACATGAAGGAATACCTGGAAGAAACCTACGGTATTACGGTCTACCAAGAGCAGGTGATGCTTCTCTCCCAAAAGTTGGCAGACTTTACCAAAGGTGAGGCGGATGTTCTCCGTAAAGCCATGGGTAAGAAACAAAAAAATGTGCTGGATGAGATGAAACCAAAATTCATCAATCAAGCAGCAACAAAGGGTCACGACAGCAAAAAATTAGAGAAAATATGGAAGGACTGGGAAGCCTTTGCATCGTATGCTTTCAATAAATCCCATTCTACATGCTATGCATGGATCGCCTACCAAACCGCCTATCTAAAAGCCCATTATCCGGCTGAATATATGGCTTCGGTTTTGAGCAATAACATGAATGATATTAGCCAAGTAACTTTCTTTATGGAAGAATGTAAACGGATGGGAATACAGGTACTCGGCCCGGATGTCAACGAGTCCAAGAGTGATTTTACCGTAAATATGGAAGGCCAGATTAGATTTGGTATGGCCGCAATAAAAGGTGCCGGTAATGCTGCTGTGAATGCCATTATTGAAGAAAGGGAAGAGAAAGGCTTGTATAAAGATGTTTTTACTTTCACAAAGAGAGTCAACCTAAAAGCAGTCAATAAAAAGACCATGGAAGTATTGGCTATGGCCGGAGGTTTTGACTGTTTTGTAGATTTTCATCGAAGACAATACCTGGAGGCCCCTGACAATGAAGCCACTCTTCTGGAAAAAGCCATTAAATATGCGCAAAAGGTAATACAAGAAGAAGAAAGTTCTCAGGTCTCCATGTTTGGAGATGGGGGAGGATTAGACATCCCTGTTCCTTCCATTCCGGACATGGAACCTTTCAGCCAACTGCAGCAATTGAATATAGAAAAAGAAGTTGTAGGCCTTTATATTTCAGGGCATCCTTTGGATCAGTTTAGGGTAGAAATAGAAGCTTTTACCAATACTGGGCTACCGGAGCTAGCCGATCTTTCACAGTTAAAATCAAAAGGGGAAATCAAACTTGCCGGAGCTGTAACTTCCTTTGCACACCGCACCACAAAAAATGGAAAACCTTTCGGCACGCTTACGATGGAAGATTACCATGGAGGCCACACTTTTTTCTTATTCGGGGAGGACTATGTGAAGTTCAAGGAGTATTTTATGCACAATTGGTTTTTATACATTTCAGGTTCAGTACACCCCAATAAATACAAACCTGCTGAATTTGAATTTAAAATCAATCAAATCACTTTGCTAAATGAGATCCGGGGCAAAATGATCAAGGGATTACGGGTTCATATTGACATGGATGACTTGGGGCTCGAATTGATGGAAAAATTAGAGGCCATCACTCAAAAGTACAAGGGAGATGCAAAACTGTATATCAATATCATTGACAATAAGGAGAATTTGACCTTAGACTTGATCTCTGCAAAATACCGAGTAGATCCTTCCAATGAACTGATCCAAGCACTGGATCAAATCCCGGAAGTAGCTTATAAAATCCTTTGACACAAAAATAATTTCATTGATCTGGAACTTATTAATGTTGAAACTGATTAAGTTATATATTTTATAAAAAACCATAATTACATTAAGATGGCAAAAGCAATTGAAATTACAGATAGCAATTTTGAGGAAGTAATCAAATCTGATCAGCCTGTATTGGTAGACTTTTGGGCGGAATGGTGCGGACCTTGTAAAATGATTGGCCCAATCGTAGAAGAACTTGCAGGAGAATATGAAGGCAAGGCTACCATCGGTAAATTAGATGTTGATGCAAATCAGAACGTTCCTTCTAAATTTGGAATTAGAAGTATACCTACCCTTTTGATTTTCAAAGGTGGAGAGGTCGTAGACAAAGTAGTAGGAGCAGTTCCTAAATCTGTTCTTTCTGATAAATTGGAAGCACAGGTATAAATATATTTTTCCCCATAAAAACAATAGATATTATAAATCTAGGCCTATGGTTTTATCCGCACAAGAGCAATCAAAACTTTAGGTATTCTATTGAAACCATTGCAAAAAATAGTGCTGAAATTAAGTAAGCAGATCAACATAAACGCAATTGTTTTAGATGGGTAGAACTAAAAAAAAAACAAAAAAAGTCCTTCAATTGAAGGACTTTTTCTTATTATATAGGGCAACATTTAATTATTGAATGGATCTACCATTTAAATCATAAACCACTTTACCATCTTTAATGGTCACTTCACATTCAAGTTTTTGGTTGGTAGGCACTTTCTGTCCTGTTCTGTCCCACTGAGTAAATTCACCATTTCTGATGTTTAGGATACTTAAATCCGCTATAGCCCCTTCGGAAAGGTGTCCCAATTCAGTTCTCTTAATTACTTTTGCAGGTTCCCAAGTACTTGCTTCAATAACCTCAGGAAGCTCCATTCCCATGGCCAGAAAAGTAGTCATTACGTTAAGCATGTCCTTCATGGCTGCATTCATGCTTCCAGTGTGAAGGTCAGTACTAATGGTGTTGGGATAAAGTCCGGCAGCTAAAGCTGGAATGGCTTGCTTGAATTCGAAGCTTGCTCCACCATATCCAACATCAAAGATGATCCCTCTTTTTTGTGCTTCTAGTACGAAAGGTTCAAACTCACGAGTTTCTCTATTCACAACTGTTTCTCTGGCCCCGTTTAGTTCAGCATAAGTATGGGTATAAATATCACCAGGCCTTAAACGGTTGAAAAACAATTCCTTGATAGAAAGCGGATCAAAGGCATTGGACCCTCCAAAATCAACAATCACAGGCATGTCTGCAATTCTCCCTGCTTCTACAGCTCTGTCAATTGGAATCCAATCCCGGCTGCCATAATGAGCTACCTTGAAACCAACAACATATTGTTTATTTTGCTTGGCCACCATACCACTAAGTTTGCCATCCATATCACCTGTGTTTTGTTCCCAGGCTCCCCCACGCATGCCTTCACCAACGATATTCATAAAGCTCAATACCCTGGTTTTGCTAGGTTCAATGACATTCTTTTTGAAGGTTTCAAAATTTTTCCATCCGGCACCTCCACAATCAACAATTGTGGTAACACCTACACGAAAGGTAAAACCATCCGGCGGCAATGCAGTCAAACCATCACTTAGGTAATGATTTGGTTTGGTTCCATGAAATACATGACCATGAATATCAATCAAGCCGGGAGTAACAACAAGTCCATCAGCATCAATAACTTTGGCAGCATCGCTTCCTGTTATGGATTCCGCTATTTTGGCTACTTTGCCATCCTTGAGGGCGATATCCATTGTAGCATCAATATCATTCTTCGGATCAATTAACCTACCGCCCTTAATGAGCATGTCATAGGTTTGGGCACTTACCACACCAGAGGTAAATACCATTAAAAATAATACTATTCTATATCTCAAATTCATAAGTTAGGCTTTAGCTTTTTGCAATTCTTCAGCAATTCTTTTGGCAACGATTTTTTCCTCTTTTGGTCTTAGCATAAATACAGTAAGTTTAATTGCATTTTCGCCACCACCAATCACTTCAATGGAAGGAGATCCATTGCGTAATTTTTCTCTCATTTCAGCTTGAGTAAGCTTAATTTTAGCAGGATCCCAACCAATTTCTAAGTATGGAGTATGATTCGCTACAGGTGGTACAGTCACCTCTGTACTTACACTTTCAATACCAGAAACAGCATCGGAAATAAGGGAAATTTTGTCTTCCCATTCCTTCCATTCCTTGTCATGATCTTTTTTGATATACGTTTCAAGTGCCACATACATGCCTAGAATTTCTTCTTTATTGACTTTCATTCCGCGGCCTATGGTGCCTCCTCTTGGTGGTGCGCTTAAGCGAGCAGCTTCTACAAGATCTCTACGCCCCATAAGGATCCCTGCACTTTGAGGGCCTCTTATGGCTTTACCTCCGGAAACACAAACAAGGTCAAAGCCCAAGTCGTTGTACTTCCATAGGTTTTCTACAGGTGGCACATCTGCCGCCATGTCTATCATGGTAGGAATTCCATGTTTTTTACCAAGAGCTACCCACTCCTCATGCTTGATCTTTCCTGATGGACCTTGATAATTCAAGAACCACATCATGGCCGTCTTATCATTTACTGCACGGTCTACATCTGCAGCAGTCTCCACTTCCACAATGTCAACACCTGTATTCGTTAGCGCATGTACATAACCTGTATTGTGAGATTTTTGTACAAGAACCTGAGACTTCATGCCGGTAAGGTCAGGGAGTTGGCTTATTTTCTTCCTGTCCTTTCCTGTAAGCACCCCTGCCGTACCCAACACCATAGCAGACCAACATCCAGCTGTAACGGTAGCGTATTCTGCATGACAAAGAGCGGCAATTTTTTCTCCTACTTTATCCTGGACCTCATCCAACATGATGTAATGATCGGAAGAAAAGTTGATGGTCTGCATTACTTCATCCGGCATCAATGATGCGGTCATGGCTGTATAGGTACCTGCAGCATTCACAAAACTTCTAAGCCCCAATTCTTCAATTACATTCCTTTTGGGTGCTTCTTCTATTGTTTCTCCTTTCACCACAGAAAGGGGAACACCTGCGCCTAGTACTCCTCCTGCCAATGGAAGGGCACCTAATCTTTTCAATAATTTTCTTCTACTTATCATAATAATATTTTAGGAAGATCAGCTGTTTATAAATTTTACACTTATAAACACTTAATCTTCAATTTCAACAATCATTTCAATTTCTAAGGCAATATCACCAGGCAAAGACCCCATACCAACTGCTGATCTTGCATGTCTACCTTTCTCTCCAAAAACTTCCACCATGAAGTCAGAAAAGCCATTCATTACTTGAGGCTGTTCATCAAATTCAGGGCTGGCATTTACCATACCTAGGACTTTAACAATCTTTTTTACCTTGCTCAAGTCTCCAATTTCAGCTTTTAAGGATGTCAACAAATCAATCCCTACCAATTTAGCTGCTGCTCTACCTTCAGTAACGGTAAGCTCTGTTCCAAGCTTTCCTGTAACCATTCCGCCCTCAGGTTTAACAGGACCATGGCCGGAAAGAAATACCAAATTCCCTGTCCGTACTGCCTTGACTATACTTCCTTTGAAAGGCTCGGGGTTTTTTAAAGTGATCCCCATTTTTTTCAATTTTTTCTCAGGACTTTGCGCATGGCTAATGGTAGGCAAAGCAACAAGACTTATGAAAAACAAAAACACTAGTGATTTAAGCATATCTGAATTTATATTTAGTAATTTAATTAGGTCAATCTAGTAATCTTTAGGCTTGTTATTCCCAGTTTTTGGCTCCTATTCCATTTAGGTCCCAAACTATACTGCCTGCTCTTAGGGTCAATTCTGTTTCTAATTTCTTTGAACCTTTAAATGCGGCCCCTGAAGAATCAATAAAGCCAAATTGGCCTTCACGCAATTTGAAAATTGCCAAATCTGCCTCTGCTCCTTCAGATAAGTGGCCTAAATCTTCTCTTTGAATCACCTGTGCAGGTTTCCAGGTAGAAGCTGTAATCGCTTCTTGAAGACTCATTCCCAAATTCATCATTTTAGACACCACATTTAACATGTCTTTCATGCCTCCATTCATGCTTCCTATATGCAAATCTGTACTTATGGTGTTGGGGTAAAACCCTTGTTCAGTGGCCGGAACAGCCACTCTAAATAGAAAGGATCCACCTCCATGTCCCACATCGAATATCAAACCCTTATCTTGTGCTTCAAACCAGTGAGGCCATACCTTACCATCAGCATTCAAGGTACCCTCTTTGGGTCCATGTCCGGAGTGATCTCCCCCATACATATGGGTAAGAATATCACCGGGTCTTAACACATCAAATAGCAAAGTAGACAATGGCAATGCAGGATCTGCTCCACCTAAATCAACCATTACAGGGATTTTAGCCATCTCCGCAGCCTGTACAGCCTTTTTGTAGGGTTCCCACTCATGTCCCCTAAAATGTGCAATCTTCACCCCAATAATTTCCGGGTTTTGCCTTGCAATCATACCCGTCATCTTTGGACTCATGTCTGTGGTGTCCTGCTCGCGAGTAGTCACGCCACTCATACCTTCACCCACTATATTTATAAAAACCAAAACCCTGGTTTTAGAACGCTTGATTACATGCTCTTTATAGGTCTGAAAATTTTTCCAACCCGGACTCCCCGCATCAGCAACAGTGGTAACTCCTGCTCTAAAGGTAAATCCGTCCGGTGGCACTGAAGAAAAGCTATTGTTATAATCTCTATGGGATTCCGTTCCGAAAAAATGATGCCCATGGATATCAATTAAACCCGGCGTTACAATTAACCCTTCCGCATCAATAATTTTTTTCGCTGACTTTTCCTTGATATTTTTAGATACTTTTGCAATTTTTTTATCCTTAATTGCAACGTCCATAACCCCATCAATTTCATTTTTGGGATCAATAACACGACCATTTTTTATCAGTAAGTCATAATCTTGTGCATTGACCTGAAGGACAATGGCCATAAAGAAAATAAATGTAAGCCTTAATAGTTTCATAAGTATAGTTTTTATTCGAAGGTTAGCTTTCCAAAATATTGGGGAAGGTGAAAATCCGGACGATGATTAATCACCTCATTCCAAGTAAAATAATGTGGGTTACTTGTACGTCCTGCAATTTTATAGAAGTTAGCCTTCCAAGTCACTCCCGGTGCCGGATCAGTGATTTCTCTGTGGGCTTTTAATAAAGACAGAGGCACTTTGAATTCAATAAACCAGGTTACCGGTTCTGTGATTTCAGGGTCTACCTTATCCGGCATGGTATGGGCGATTTCTATTTGGCCAATCTCTTCGGGCTTCAAAACCGTAAATTCCTTCCTAGGTTTGGTAACATGGTGAAACAAGGGTACTCCTGAGCAGTTGATCTCCAAATTAAAATATTCCAAGGGAGTGTTGGTGTCCGGTGCGAAGAAAAATTCCACACAGGAGTCACTTGAAACATTCCCGTTCACCTCTTGAACCGTACATTTTACAAACTTATCCTCCACCTTGAATATTCCATAAATATACTCTTTATCATACCTCAGTTTAACCTGAGTTTTAGGAATAAATTTTTCCGGTTTTGGTCCCATATGAAGTGCAATAGAGGCAGCTTTTACTTCTTTCCATTCAGGTTTGTCCCAACTTCCATCAACGGAAATTGGGGCATTTACAAATTTCACAATGTATTCCAAAGTAGACGCCTGTTTATCTTTCATAGCTTCAGGTTTAGGACCTCCTATCAGCCCAAGTATTCCAATTAATATGGAAACAATTAACTTCATATTTTAGCCCTATAAAGTGGATGTTTTTTTAAAATTTACTCAATTTCTTTACGTGCATTGCCAACTTCTATCGCTGAAATACTGGAAGAATTATTCCCAAAACTTTTTCTAATATACGTAAGAACACCCGCAATTTGGGCATCACTAAGAAAAGAATGTGCAGGCATTATGCCGTTGTAGGAAACTCCTTTAACATCTATTTGTCCCTCTAGACCTTGTAACAATACATTAATTAATTGCTTCTTATTGCCTCTAACCCATTTGGTTTGAGATAAGGTAGGAAACCGTGTTCCATCTCCTAAACCATTGCTTTGGTGACAGGTTGCGCAATATACGTTATAGGTTTGTTCACCTATTTCTAGCATACCTTTCTCTAAATTATCTTCTTCTTCAGAAGGCTTTTTAATATTTGTTCTCGTTTTTTTCCTTTCTTCCAATTCGGTCAATGCATCTTCCGTGAAATCTTCTTTATCTCCGGGATACATTATTCTCCAAATTTTACCTTTCACACTTTCAGTAACATAAAGCGATCCGTCAGGCCCCATAGAGATCCCCATGGGACGTGCTGCAGCATCACCTGTATTTACAATGGTATCCAACTGGGCAAATCCATCAGCAAAAACTTCCCAAGGACCTGAAGGTTTCCCTTCTTCAAATGGAACAAAGCCTACAAAATAACCTGCCTGAGGATAAGGCCCACGAATTGTGCTTCCATGAAATGCTACAAATGCACCATCTTTATACCTTTCAGGAAATTGATCTCCTGTATAGAAGAAGAGATCATTGGGGGCATAATGACCCGGAAATCCCATTAAAGGCATGGCTATAGAATCTACTCCGGTGGCCAACTCTTTGTCTCCTCCATATTCAGGGTTCAATAGTTTTTTACCTTGAATATGGTCATAATAATAATAAGGCCATCCGCCATTGGTGCCATCCTCTACTTTGAAAAACTCTTCAGAGGGAAGTACAGCAGACTCCCACCTCGAGTAAAGATCCGGCCAAGTTCGGTAAAGATTGTCTCGACCGTGTTGCACCACATATAGACTGTTTTCTTTTTCATTCCAATCCATGGCAACCACACTCCTTATTCCGGTAGCATATCTATAGCCATCTTCTTGGGTTTGATTTAATTTATTAGCATCAAATCTCCATATCCCACCATGCCACTCAAGTTGAGGACAGGGAAACATCCCAGCCATACCCGGACGCCTGTTAAATTCTTGACAAACATCTCCCGGAGAACCAAAAGGAACATACATATTCCCTTCATTGTCAAATGCCAGTGGCTTGGCGATATGCTCAAATCCATGCTCAGCATTTTTATAATCATCTCTCATGATGAGTTCGGCCTCTCCTTCGGGAACCAATTTTTCAGGATCAATTTTTATTCTAAAAACATCACCCGCAGTACTGAAGTAAAAATACCCGTTGTAGATCTCCATACCGGTACCATAACTTCCATTTTCAGGATAGTCACCAAATACTTTGACAATATCAGCTTTACCATCATTGTCAGAATCTCTTAAGGCAACTATTCCTTGCCCTTCTTCGTTGGCAACACGAAGCTTTACATAAATATCACCATTCTCTCTAACGGTAAGGTGTCTTGCCCTACCTATGCTATCCGCAACCACTACGGCTTCAAACCCACCTGGAAGAGTCAAGCCTCCATTATCTGCGTCTCCTTTTGGTAATTCTACTCCAGATTGACATGCTGCCAAACTAAAAAGCACGAACATCATTAGGTAGTAACCTAAGCGATGTGATTTGTTAAAAGATATATTTTTCATCTTATATAAACTATTAAAGATTTGTCTTTTTAAAATTATGTGGGTGATTCGATTGTTAAATTAGGAAGGTAAGTTATACTGAAATCATAAAATTCCCTTAAAATCAACACGTAATTCTTAAAAAAATTACTTAAGTGGATAAAGTATTATGGAAATGGTTATTTCTAAAATTGACCTGCCAAATTTCATTTAATAAGAGGTGTCAAACTCTGTTTTAGTTTAGATCTATTTTTCTCCTGTCATCATCCTTTAGAATGTCTAGTTATACATATTATTTATAATTATTTGGATTTACAGCATAATTACATAACCTTAAAGCACTGACTAGTAAACCTTAAAGTAAGGATTCCCAAATTAATTACTGAGCATCAACTACGCACCAAATACAGGGCATAGGATGAGCACTGCACTAATAACAAACTTGAAAATAATTTTTAAAAAGGGTGATATCTTGGGTGAAAATAATGACAAAAGTAAGGAAAAAGCCTTCCATTACAAGAATAAAAGGTAAATTATTAACCCTATTTTTGTATTTTTTTGTTAAATATTGATTTTTAGGTTAATTATCGAAGTAAGAAGATTTTGGATTATTGAGAATAAGCCAAACTAAGCGCGGGTTGAAGGTAAAAGAAGGATGTAATCTTTAATTTCCTTCAAGTATTCCATCAATTGTACATTCGCAGGCAGTTTAAGTTTGCCGCCCAGGATTTGGTATCCTGATGCTATAATCTTTGAATCAGGGAATCTTTCACCCAAAGATTGCAAAAAGGGTTCAACTTCCTCGTTTGAAGGGTTTGTGGTAATAGCGGTAACCAAAAATTCAGGTTTGTGTACCTTATAAACATTATTCAGGTCTTCATCGGGCGTATTCTGACCTAGGTAAATAACTTTGTGACCATATGATTTTAATATGTAAGAAGTAAATAATAGAGATATTTCGTGCAGTTCTCCTTCCGGAAGAAACAATAGAAATTTACTCCCGCCTCCACTATACATTTGCCCATCAATGGCCACAATAAGCTTTTGCCTTACCAGGTTTGAAATAAAGTGCTCCTGCCCGGGATGAATACTACCTGTTTGCCATAAAACACCAATCTTTGATAAAAAAGGGTAAATTATGTTGATCATGGTCTGCTCAAAACCTATTTTGAGTATATTGGTAGCAATAATTTTCTCAAACCTTTCTTCATTGAATTCCACCATGGCCAATACCAAAGAGTGAATCTGATCATCATAGGCAAAAGAGCGCTCGGTAAGATGAAGAACTTCTGCTTTCATCTCCTCTACTGACATTTTAGCTATTTTACTTATTTTGATCCCATTATCATTAAGCAAAGCTACGTTAAGAATTAACTTTAAGTCATCGTCATCATAATACCTGATGTTGGTCTCTGTTCTTTTGGGATTAAGTAATTTATACCTTTGCTCCCAAATTCGAACAGTGTGTGCTTTGATACCTGACAATTGCTCTAAGTCCTTTATTGAATATTTACTCATCTACCTTTATTTTTAAAGTACTTCCTAGGTACAATGAATAACCCGAATGAAACAGCTCCATCTTTTTCCCTACTAATATGATGCGCTTGATGCGCACTAAAAATGCCAGCAAGATACCCTTTTTTAGGTCTTGAGAATACCTTGAGCCTCCTGTGTATCAATACATCATGCAAGAAAAAATAACTCATACCGTAAACAGTGATACCTAGCCCTAACCAGAATCTATAATCCCATCCCTCTATCCCCAATAAAATTAGCACAATAGCAATACTTGCAAAAAGGATCGAGAAAAGATCATTGAGCTCAAAGAATCCTTTCGTATGGGTATGATGGGTTTTGTGAATTTTCCATAAAATGCCATGCATTATATACTTGTGTATAAACCATCCGAACAATTCCATGGCCATAAAACCTATAAATGTATAAAACAGAGCGTAAATCATTGTCGTTAAAACTTCTTTCAATCAATTTTGTTTAGTACAAACCTTTTTCTTTTATAAAAGCATTGCCAAAATGGCAAAAAAGAAAAGCAAATTGAAAAAGAGCGTAAGGTGAAGGGGATTCTCCTTTTCAAATGAAGCCTTTCTATGGACCATCTGAATTATGAATGCAACTAAAAACCAAGTGAAATAGTTAGATAAAGGAATGCTTTCTTGATGCCACTGCCAGAAATTCAGTTCAACAGCTACTACTTCGAGGTTTAAATCCAATAGAACCATTAGGGACGCTGCCAAAACTGCCGCAATAAGGTCATTTTTTATCATATTTTGAAAAATCCCCCCCGTCAAATAAACCAATAGGAACCAATTTAGGCCAATTGTTAGCGGAACGCCGAAAACCCTTATTCCCATGACCGAACTGTAGCTGTAGTCCCCAAAAAGCAAACCGGTGTTAACGCCGATGATTTCAGTGATCATCCCAACTAAGAAGGCAAATGTAAAGAAACCAAGAAAGCCCTTGTTAAAATCCCGATGGAAGTAAAGAAGAATACCTGTCACCACCACCAAATGAAAAGGAGTAATCAACTGAAACAGTGCCCGACTCTGTTC
>NZ_CAXBOC010000083.1:0-13771 GCF_963976465.1 uncultured Cyclobacterium sp.
GGTTAAGGATAGCCATCTAGCAAAGATTAAGAAGATTGCAGACCGTGAAAGAGCGCCATTTTATAACATAGGCCAGACGACCGGGGACATGCAATTCAAATTTAAAAACACCCAGACAGGAGAAAAACCTGTCGATTGGAGTTTGAATCATATGTTTGGTTCTTCCCCAAAAACTGTTTTGGTGGACAAAAAGGCCAAGCAAAATTTCACAGCACCTGAATACAAAGTTCAGGATTTTGAGCAGTATTTGACCAATGTACTGCAATTAGAAGCAGTGGCTTGCAAAGACTGGCTCACCAACAAAGTAGACAGGTCGGTTACCGGTAGGGTGGCCAAGCAACAGACAACTGGCGAACTTCAGCTTCCATTGAATAATGTGGCAGTAATGGCCATGGATTATTCTGGAAATAAAGGAATAGCTACTTCAATCGGACATTCTCCTATAGCCGCTTTAGTAAGTCCTGAAGCGGGATCTAGATTAGCAATAGCAGAAGCACTTACCAACTTAATATGGGCTCCACTAACCGATGGACTTAAAGGAGTGTCTCTAAGTGCCAACTGGATGTGGCCAGCCAAAAACGAAGGGGAAAACGACAGGCTTTATCGAGCAGTGGAAGCCACGAGTGAATTTGCAATAGCATTGGGGATAAACATTCCTACGGGTAAAGACTCCTTGTCCATGACCCAGAAATACCCAAGTGGTCAAACGGTAAAATCCCCCGGAACGGTTATCATTTCAACTGTTGGAGAATGTTCGGACATTAACAATGTTATTTCTCCTAGCTTAAAGGCTAGCCCTGAATCAACATTGCTATACATAGATTTGTCTAAGGATGAAGCAAAATTGGGAGGCAGCTCCTTTGCACAATCACTAAATAAAATTGGCAACGAAGTACCGAACATAAAGGATGCAGCTTATTTTAAAAGTGCCTTTGCAACCATTCAAGAACTGATCAAAGAAGACAAAGTACTAGCTGGTCATGACATTTCATCCGGCGGTTTGATCACTACCTTATTGGAGATGTGTTTCCCTGACCAGAATAGAGGCTTAGATATTCATACTTCAAATCTTAAGGAAAAAGATTTGATCAAAGCCTTATTTGCAGAAAACCCGGGCTTGGTTATTCAGGTAAAGGATGCGGCCGATGTCTCTTCATTATTGAATTCAAAAGGGGTGTCTGCTGTGGAAATTGCAACTGTAAATGCTTCAGGCACCATTCAAATTGAGGGTTTAAATAAGTCTTGGGAAGTATCAGTATTGAGAGATATTTGGTACAAATCCTCCTATTTGTTGGATCAACAGCAGTCGGGAAAAGAACTGGCCAAGGATCGATTTGACAATTATAAAAATCAACCTTTGAACTATACCTTTCCTGAGCAATGGAAAGGGACTTACGAAGCATTGAATTTGGACTCCAATAGGAAAACAACCACGGGTGCCAAAGCAGCGATTATTCGTGAAAAAGGAGTCAATGGAGATAGAGAGATGGCTTATTCCTTATGGTTGGCCGGATTTGATGTCAAAGACATCCACATGACTGACCTGATCTCAGGTAGAGAGAACCTTGAAGATGTAAACATGATCGTCTTTGTGGGTGGCTTTTCAAATTCCGATGTTCTTGGTTCTGCCAAAGGATGGGCCGGAGCTTTTCTTTACAATGAGAAAGCTAAAAATGCTTTGGATAATTTTTACGCCAGAAAAGACACATTGAGTTTAGGTGTTTGTAATGGATGTCAGCTAATGGTTGAATTGAACCTGATCAATCCTGAACATAAGCAAAAAACCAAAATGCTTCACAACGACAGTCATAAGTTTGAGTCGTCATTTGTGAATGTGACCATTCCTGAGAATGATTCTGTAATGTTTGGCTCCTTGTCCGGTTTAAGACTAGGGGTATGGGTAGCACATGGAGAAGGTAAATTCTACCTTCCGGAAGAAAAAGAAAGTTACAATTTTGGTATGGAGTATTCTTACAGCGCATACCCCGGTAATCCCAACGGATCAGACCATAATGTAGCAGGCTTGGTGTCAAAAGATGGCCGCCATCTGGCAATCATGCCACATATTGAAAGGGCAATTGCCCCTTGGAACTGGCCATATTATCCTGAAGATATACGGAACGAAGAGGTTAGCCCCTGGATCAATGCCTTTATAAACGCTAAAAACTGGGTTGCTGAGAAAATTTCTCAGTAAAAACTTAGTCTAGTTTTTGGATATTTACCGACTTCTTGTCTATGACAAGGAGTCGGTTTTCTTTTGCTTATTTTATTGGCTGAATTTTTTTTCTAACCCCCAGTATTATACAAGGGTTTCTATTACATGATTAGTTTAAACATTTTATTTTGTATTGTTATAAAAAATAACCCAAGAGCGCAAATGCTTACCCAGGTGAATTTTGTATTCTCGGCAAAACAAAACAGCTGTTCTTGGCGTTCCCCGACTAGTAAGTTAACATTTTCAACCCGGATTATGCAATAGGATTTCCCTCGTATATGTAAAATTTGCAATCTCAAGAAAATCAGGCTTTTTGAAGGTCATGGCACCAAATTGAGGGTCTATTGAAAATTTCGGGTTGAAGAATGGATCAGAAATTGCAGTAGCAAAATGAAATCGGTTAGACCAACATTTTATAGATTTCTCAGTTGATTTAACGAAGAAAGCTTATCAATCGATCAACAAAAATTAAAAAATATGCAAAAGCAACCACTTTTAGAATCCCTTAACCTAGGAGATTTAAAATTAGACAATCGTCTTGTTATGGCCCCTATGACAAGGAGCCGGGCAGATAACCAAGATAAAGCGCCCACCGATTTACATGCCGAATATTATAGGCAAAGGGCTTCAGCAGGATTGATCATAACTGAAGGCTCCCAAATTTCTCAAAGGGCAGTAGGTTATATCAACACCCCGGGCATCCATACCAAATCCCAAGTAGCTGGTTGGAAAAAAGTAACCAAGGCTGTACATGATGAGGGAGGTAAAATATTTTTGCAGTTATGGCATGTGGGCAGAATCTCTCATCCCGATTTCCATGAAGGAAATTTACCTCTGGCTCCTTCTGCCATTAATCCCAAAGCGAAGTCCTTTACACCCAAGGGATTTAAGGACACGGTCACCCCTAAGGAAATGAGCCTACCGGAAATTAAACAAACAATAGCAGACTTTAAGAATGGCGCAAAAAATGCTTGGGAAGCGGGATTTGATGGAGTAGAAATCCACAGCTCCAATGGATATCTATTGCATCAATTCTTCAGTCGAACTTCCAATGTAAGGCTGGATGAATATGGAGGAAGTATCGCCAATAGATCCAAAATCTTATTTGAAATCATCGATGCAATTAAAGAGGTGATACCTGAAAATAGAATTGGACTAAGATTAAATCCATCATTGAACGGGATTTTTGGTATGACCATGGACGAAGAAAGTATTCCTACATTTGATTATATCATAGAAAACCTCAATAAGTACAATCTGGCCTATCTGCATCTTTCAGAACCATTTAATGATGTTTCAGATATACCCTATGCAGAAACGGAAATTGCCAAACGCTACCGCCCTATCTACAACGGTAAATTAATTATCAATGCAGGATTTGATCAACAAAAAGGTAACAACTTTATTCTGGAAGGATTGGCAGATGCAGTCGCCTACGGAAAATTGTTTATTTCCAACCCGGATTTGCCCGAGAGGTTTGAAAAAAATGCAGCATTAGCAGATTGGGACGAGTCCACTTTTTATACCCCCGGTGAAAAGGGCTATACAGATTACCCTAAGATGGATTGAATATAAGGCCATAAATAGCTAAACTGCGACTTAGGTTATTTAGGTTTACATATAACCTCACCATAGCTGAGCTATGGTGAGGTTTTTATATTTTTTACTTCTTTTAAGGCTTTTATTTGCCCCTTTAACACCATCTCTTTCCCCATATTTAGCTCACCAAACCGGCTCTCCTTTTGAGGAACTTAAAATCTATTTCAAAGGTTTTAGATTCAATATAAATTACTATGAAATACTCAATTTTAGATTTAGCCATACTTAAAGAAGGACATGATGCTGCCGATGCCTATAAAAGGTCTTTGGATCTAGCCCGGCATGCAGAATCCTGGGGATACAAGCGATTTTGGTTAGCAGAACACCACAATATGCCCTATGTGGGAAGTTCAGCACCCACCGTATTAATGGGGCATATTGCAGGAGGAACGCAATCTATTAGGGTGGGTTCCGGCGGTATTATGTTACCCAATCACAGTCCATTAATGGTGGCCGAACAAATTGGCACTTTGGAGACGCTTTATCCGGGCAGGATTGATCTGGGTCTGGGCCGAGCTCCGGGAACTGATCAAAAAACGGCTTCAGTTCTACGAAGAGGCAGGTTAGAAACGGTTCAGGAATTCCCCCAAGATTTGGAGGAATTGCAAATGTTCTTTTCTGAGGAAAACATCGATGCTCCTGTTCGAGCTTATCCTGCGGAAGGGCTCGATGTGCCGATTTATCTTTTGGGCTCAAGCATGGACAGTGCTGTGCTCGCCGCAAAAAAAGGACTTCCTTACGTTTTCGCAAGTCACTTTGCACCTACTTACTTTAGCCAAGCAAGTACTTATTACAAACAGAACTTCAAAGCTGCCACACAAAGCAACCTTCCTTATTTGGTAGCCTGTCTGAATATAGTTGTGGCAGATACGGATGACGAAGCAGCTTATCTGGCTACATCCTTTTACCAAATGGCTTTAGGGATTATCAGAGGAAGGTCCTACCCTCTTTCTCCCCCGGTAAAAAACATGGATGAGATATGGAGCCCCCAGGAGGAAGCAGCCATCAAACAAATGACGCAATATGCTTTTATAGGCAGTTATGAAAAGGTCAGCAAAGCGTTAGCATCCTTTATTGAAAGACATGAAATAGATGAGGTAATGGTTACCACTAATGTTTTTGATCATGAAAAAAGGCTTCGTTCACTTCAGTATACCGCCAAGGCATTCCAATCTCTTAGTCATCAAAATCAATTGTAAGCTTTTGCATTTAAAGGCTAGATATAGGTGAAGTAAAATTCACCTATTTTTTTGCCCAATTTTTTACCACCCTTGCTTTTAAGCCTCTATCAATTTTTTAATCAGGATTATGCGATAAGATTAGCAAACGCAAGAAAATAAGACTGATTTTGAAGCGATTATAGCAGCTAAAATAGGAGCTATTTCCCCTTTCGGGATCAAACATTTTTAAAGGTTATTCAGGCCATTGTTGATTTCAGTAACCCAAGATCCAATCTATTATTTGACCAGCCGATTAACAAAGGATGCACTGTTTACAACTCAAACTTAGGCCGGACTTCAGGAAGTAAAATATTTTTTTTGATTTTTTTTCATGATGCTGTGATTATTTTACTAAAATAACGAATTACTAAGAAAAGTAATCCCAATGACAGTTTCAGAAAATAAGCTTTCGGATGCATTCTTACAACACCTCGCTGAGAACAAAGGCATACTTTACAAAGTTGCCAGGTCTTATAAGCGTGACGAGGAGGAAGTAAAAGACTTAATTCAGGAGATCACTATTCAAGTCTGGAAGGCTTATCCAAGTTACAAACCAACTTTGAAATTTTCAACATGGCTATATCGAATCGCATTAAATGTAGCCATATCCAGTTATCGAAAAGAGAGTAAAAGAGCAGCCATAAACACCATGATGGATGATAGGTTTGTGGAGATTGCTGCTCCGGCAGAAACAACCTTAAATGAAAACGTCCGCCAACTCTATTCTCTCATCAGTGAGTTCAAGCATTTTGATAGGGCTTTAATGCTGTTATACCTGGAAGAAAAAAGTTATGCAGAGATCGCTGCAATCATGGGGATAACGGTATCCAATGTGGCAACAAAACTCAATAGATTAAAAAGTACATTAAAAGAAAAATTCACATCAATAAATCAAAAATAAAATGGAAGAGCAAAGCATTCAAAATTTATGGAAAGTTCAAAACAGTAAAATAGAACAGGTAATTCAACTGAATACCCAAATATTAAAATACCAGGTGAGTCAACGTTCTCGTAAAGCACTTTTTGGTCTCAAGGCCGAAAAAGTCACAGGTTTAGTATTCGGAACCATTTATATTGCAATTTTAGCAACGATCCTGTCGTATACAGTTAAAAATCAACCTTTTACCAATCCTCTCTTTGTGCTCTCAATAGGAGCCATATTGTTAACCAACATTAAGGTGTTATTTGATTATGCCAAACACCTGGTCATGGCCAATCAAATTGATTTTTCCGGTCCCGTGGTTTCCATTCAGCAAGAATTGTCGAATCTAAAACTGAATTTGGTCAGCAACATGCGCTACTGGTACCTACAACTACCATTTTATACCCTTCTACAGATTGGGTTCATTGATTTTACCGGAGAATTCCCGTTGGCATGGGTCATTATTCAAGGCAGTTTCACTTTATTGTTAGCTAGCATCTCCGTATGGATATTTATTCGCATGAACCCGAAAAACATTGCCGATAAAAAGGTGAATTGGTTAATAAACTTAGCAAGTGGGAAGCAAATTGATAAAGCAGCCGAACAATTAGAGGAGCTTAAATCTTACCATTTATAAAAATCCACTGAAAAAGTAAAACGGTGGTGGGATGAAATTTCAGCCAAGAATAAAGTTATTTAGATGGCGTTGTGTCCCTGCTTAACTCGGACAACCAAAGGGTGCAATATTAGGACTTTTAACACAGGAAAACCAGCCTATTTATTCACTGTTTTAGGGAAATAGGAAAAACCTGTTTGCCAATAGGCAACTGATCGTCAGACAGGCAATGTAGAAAACAGTATAAAACAGCTGATTTTCAAGTGATTTCACCAAGCAAAGAAAGAACCATTGCTTTAACCGGCTTCATCCGGGTAGTTTGGAGATCAATATTATACGCCATAATCCATTACCTCAAACAAACATTCTACCAGCTATACCTGATAGAATGTTTGTTGTTTTTATGAGATAAAATTACCAGTTTGTGTTCTGTTTCAAATTTAATCTTGTATTGTACTTCAGGAGGACAGATGATAATAGCATTGAGTCTTTCTGATTAATCCAACAAATAAATAACCATATGATGAGAAAATTGCTCCTCTTGTTTTTTGTATTCACCGGTATTATTGCCTCCCAAGGCCAGACCACTTCCCCATTCGGAAATGTGGTGCTCACATCCAATAGTGGCAATACTCAAGTTCAGGTAAAACAAAATGGAGAACTACATGTAAATGTTGCTCCGAATGATGCTTTGAAGTTTAAAGAGGATGGCTTTGTTCACTACAGTGACTTTGGCGCTAAAGGAGACGGTAAAACAGATGATATCCATGCCATTGCTGGAACCCATGCTTTTGCCAACCAACAAAACTTATCTGTAAAAGCCAATAATGGGGCCAGTTACTATATAGGAGGCAAAGACCGAACTGCCTATATACAAACCAATACTGATTTTGGAACGGCTACTTTTATCATCGACGATAAGGACGTAGAAAATATCAAAGCTTCTGTATTCATTGTAATTTCCAACTTAAAACCTTTTAAACTAGAAGGCATCACTTCTTTAAAGAAAAATCAGAAGAAAATAAATGCCAAGCTTACCGGTCCATCGCTGATCAATGTCACCAATGACAATGTAAGACACTATATCAGGTATGGATTGAATCAAGACAATGGCTCCGCACAAACGGATATTTTTTTAGTGGATGAAAATGGAAAAGTGGATATGGATGCTCCTATCATATGGGACTTTGAAAATATCACTGAAATCACTGCACTTCCAATTGACAAGGAAACCCTAACGATAAAGGGTGGGCGCTTCGTCACCATTGCCAATCAGGCTGAATCAAAATACAATTACTACAGCCGTAACATAACCGTTAGGCGTTCTAATGTGATAATTGATGGACTTGAGCACCGCGTAACTGATGAGGGGGATCGTGGTGCCCCTTATGGAGGATTCCTAAGTATCCGTAATTGTGCCAATGTAACCGTTAAAAACACTGTATTGACAGGCCATAAAACCTACAAAACAATTGGCTCTGTAGGAAAACCTGTATCCATGGGAACCTACGACATTTTGGTGGGCCATGCGCTTAACGTTTCGTTTATTAACTGTAGTCAAACAAATGATATTGACGATGGTACCTACTGGGGAATAATGGGTTCTAACTATTGTAAGAATCTCCTTTTCGATAATTGCACATTTTCAAGGTTTGATGCGCACAAAGGAGTAGCCAATGCAACGATTAGGAATTCTACCTTGGGTCATATGGGAATCAATGCCATTGGATCCGGTACTTTTTTGGTAGAAAACTCTACTCTTCGTGGAAGAAGCCTCGTGAACCTACGCTCCGATTATGGAAGCACTTGGCAAGGAGAATTGATCATTAAAGACTGTACTTTTGTTCCAAATGGTGGGGATAAAAGCAATGCTACATTAATCAGCGGATCATATTCTGGCCAACATGATTTTGGATATACTGCATATATGCCGGAGAAAATCACAATTGAAAATCTACACATTGATGATTCCAACCACACGGATGACTACAAAGGACCAACCATTTTCTCAAATTTCAATTCCAAAAAAACGGACGAATCCTATCAAGAAAAATTCCCTAATGTAATAACCAAAAAAGTTATTCTTAAAAATGTTAGCACAGCGAGTGGCAAGGAAATAAGTGTAAGTTCTAATAAATTTATGTTTAAAGATGTAAAGGTTATTACCAAATAAGCTTCACCTAAATTTTATTATCCTATTATACACAGCCAATATCCCGATTCAGGTATGGGTCTTTAAAAACACCCGGAAAGCTTTAATTCGTTTTCTGGGTGTGTTTTTTGTGTCTGTATCAATATTAATCTTTCATGATGGCTATCATGTTACCCGTATTATGCAAGTGGGCCCTAATTGCGGGAAGGAGGGCAACCCTGAGAGGTCAGACTATTTGGAAATTTTAGGATAGCAAAGTTTTTCAGCACGGTTTAATAAGGGTTAATCCATATTTTGAGTTGAAATTAGGCTTCTATTTAATGGTATGTTCCATTCTAAGAAATTTATGTAAATCTAAAGCCTATTTTGACTTTCATCTCTAACTTAGTAATTAATTTTTTGGATAAAATTAATTTTTTTTATCATAATAAAACTTTTTAATTAATTACCTGCCCTACCCAAAATCGGCCAATAGACGAGAATAAAGGCTATTTTTTCTTTTTTAAGTAATATCAGCACGTTACAATTACCGATCAAACAAACTTTAATCCTTTCATCACAGGTTTTGTTGGAATGCTTTTTGATTAACTGATAAACCTAAGCATTCAAATGGTTATAAAACAACTAAACTAACCACTAGAATTTAAAATTTTATATAAATAATGAGACTATTTAAATCAATATTCAACGAAAACATTTTGTTGACATCGCTAATAATAGCTATTTCTTTGGCAAATTATTCATGCGACAGTAAAGGGGAGCAGGTAGAAGTAGAAACCCTTTCATTGCCTGTAACCACTGTGAAGAAGGACTCTGCTATCACTACATTCGAGTATCTAGGAGCCATTGAGGGGAAGGTAAACGTTGAAATCAGACCACAAGTTGAGGGATTACTGGATAAAATCCATGTGGATGAGGGAGATTTTGTAGAGAAAGGGCAATTATTGTTTAGTATCAATGCACTCCCCTATGTGGAAAGGCTAAAAAATGCCCAGGCAGCAGTAGAAGTTGAAAAAGCAAAGTTAGAAAACGCGAAAATCGAAATGGAAAGGCTCCAACCTTTGATTGATCATGAAGTGATTTCTGATGTACAAATGAAGACTGCCCAATCAAATTATGAGGTAGCAAAGGCTTCTTTGGCTCAAGCCGAGGCCTTAAAGGCCACAAGTCAGATCGATATGCAATTCACGCAAATAAAAGCTCCGGTAAGTGGCTATATAGGATTGATCCCTATGCGTGTAGGTAATTTAGTTGCCAAAGGAGATGATGAGCCGGTAACCACTTTATCAGATATCAGTGAAGTCTATGTATATTTTGCAATGAGTGAGTCCAACTATCTATTTTACAAAAAAATGAAAGAAGATTCCACCGCTCGCCGACTGAACCCCAATGTTAAGTTAATATTGGCAGACGGAACCATCTATTCTGAGGAAGGAGTAATCGATGCTGATGCGGGCCAAATAGACAGAAACACCGGAGCCATCACTTTAAGAGCCAAATTTGATAATCCGGACAAACTTCTGAGAAGTGGAAACACCGGTAAAATCATTTTGGAGCAGATACATCCGGATGTGCTCATGGTTCCTCAGGAATCCATAACCAAAATTCAAGACAAGAACTTTGTATTTGTTTTAAAGGCGGATTCGACAGTGGAAAGAAAAGAAGTGAAAATAAATGGGAAAGCAGGGCAAAATTTCATTTTGAACGAAAACAATATTTCTGAAGGAGCCACCATTATTCAATCAGGGGTAAACAAAATTAAAGATGGAATGAAGATAGAGCCCTATCAACAAGTGCCGACCCATTAAGCTTTTCTAATTGCCATAATCTAACTACAACCAACTTTTATATCTATGATTAAGAAAATCATTGAGAGGCCTGTCTTGGCTTCTGTTATATCGATTTTAATAATTATCGCAGGGCTGATTAGTTTAATGCGATTGCCGGTGACCAGGTTTCCGGACATTGCTCCCCCAAGTGTACGTGTGGGGGTGAGTTATCCGGGTGGAAACGCAGAAACAGTGGCTAAGTCTGTGCTTCTCCCCTTGGAGGAGGCGATAAATGGAGTTGAAAACATGACCTATATTCGCTCGAAAGCCACCAATTCCGGTCGTGGAAGCATCAATATATTTTTCAAGCCAGGTACCGATCCGGATATTGCAGCCGTTAATGTGCAAAATAGTATTTCCCGAGAAATTGGTGAGCTCCCACCAGAGGTAATTCAAGAAGGAATTTCAGTGGTAAAAAGGCTCAGTGGTAATATCATGACCATCAATATTATCGCTGAAGGAGAAAACTCTCCCTATAATGAAACTTTTATACAGTCCTATTCAAGGATTAATGTGAAAAGGGAATTGTTAAGGGTTGAAGGGGTAGCCCAAGCCTCATTTGTAGGTAGAAGAACTTATGCCATGAGGGTGTGGCTAAACCCTGAGAAACTGGCTTTGTATGGATTGGTACCTCAAGACATTACGAATCAAATCAATGACCAAAACTTTGAAGCAGCTCCGGGCCGCTTTGGCGAAACATCTGAGGAAATTTTCGAAACCATTATTAAACACAAAGGACGGTTTAGTACACCCGAGGAGTATGAAAATATTGTGATCAAATCCAATAAAGATGGATCTATCCTGTACCTGAGAGACATTGCACGTGTAGAGTTGGGAGCTTCCAACTTAGGCAGTGATAACACCGTAAATGGCCAGGCAGCGGCTACCATAAACATTACTCAGACCAGTGATTCCAATGCCAAGGAAATCGATCAGAATATTCGGGAAGTAATGGAGCGCATTTCTAAAAATTTCCCAGAAGGAATCACCTATGAAATATCCTATTCGGTAAGAAACCAAATTGATGAATCTATTAATCAGGTAGTCTTAACAATAATCGAGGCTTGTATTCTGGTTTTTATTGTTGTGTTTGTCTTTTTGCAGGATCTGAGATCCACCATTATTCCTGCCATTGCCATTCCTGTTTCACTGATAGGTACTTTCTTCTTTTTACAATTATTGGGTTTTTCAGTAAATGTTTTGACCATGTTTGCCCTGGTTCTTGCCATAGGGATTGTGGTAGATGATGCCATTGTGGTCGTAGAGGCTGTTCACCATAAGATGACCCATAGTAAATTGCCTGCAAATAAAGCCACGGTATCTGCCATGAATGAAATCTCTACAGCCATTATCTCCATAACCATTGTGATGGCTGCAGTTTTCGTACCTGTAGGCTTTATGGAAGGGCCTGTAGGTTTATTTTACAAACAATTTGCTTATACCTTAATATTTGCCATCCTTATCTCCGCATTAAATGCATTGACTTTGAGCCCGGTATTGTGTGCACTGATGCTGAAGCCTGCGAAAGAATATGAGGATAAAACAGCAAGTAAATTTGGAAGAGTAAAACACAGGGTTTTCACCGCTTTTGAATCCGGATTTGATGCCTTTACGAACAAATACATATCTTTGGTTACCCATCTTCTAAGAAAAAAATGGATCCCTTTAAGTGCATTGGTAGTCTTGTTGGCTCTAACGGTATTATTGTTCAGGAGTACTCCTAGTGCATTTATCCCCTCAGAAGACGATAGTTTCCTTACATATTCCCTCACCATGCCTCCTGGTTCCTCATTGCACAGGACCTCAGGCCCAATGCAACAGGTAGATTCTATACTTAGACAACACCCTGCGGTAAAAAGTGTCAACAGTATTTCAGGGTTTAATGTGATGGAGAACGCTCCCAGTCCATCATTTGGTATGGGATATATTAACCTAAAACCGATTCATGAGCGGGGCGAAATTCAGGATATTGATGCTTTAATAAGTAACCTTATCAGTGAGCTCTCCCATATTCCTGAAGCAGAAATTAATGTGTTTGCAAGACCTACCGTTCAAGGATTTGGAGAGTTTTCAGGTTTGGAAATGATCATCCAAGACCGAGTAGGTGAAGATTTCACAGCATTCAACAATGCCGCTGATATGTTTATCGCTGAATTGAATGAAAGACCGGAAATTGAAAATGCTTTTACTACTTTCAACGCTAATTTCCCGCAATATCAAATGAACATTGATTATGTAAAAGCAAAAAACATGGGTGTCAGTGTTCAAAATATGATGCGCTCAGTACAAGCTTACTTTGGTAGGCTGCAATCAGGTGATTTTAACCGCTTCGGTAGACAATACAGGATTTTTGTTCAGGCTGATATTCCTTACCGAACAGAGAAAAAATCAATGGATGCCATTTTTGTCCGAAACAATCTGGGGGAAATGGTTCCTGTAAACACCATGGTTTCACTTGAAGAAGTCAATGGGCCGGAAATTGTTAACCGGTACAATTTGTTTAACTCCATTACTGTCAATGCCACCCCTGCCGATGGCTACAGTACCGGAGATGCAATGAATGCCATAGAAGAAATCGCTGCCGAACTGCCTACCAATTACAGTTACGAATGGACCGGAATGAGTTTGGAAGAGAAAAAATCCGGTCTTCAAACGGCAATAATCTTTATTTTAAGTATTGTCTTCGTATTCTTTCTTCTTGCCGCACAGTATGAAAGTTATTGGTTACCTTTTGCTGTATTGCTATCCATACCTTGCGGGCTTTTAGGCGTTTTTGTCGCTATTAATCTCGCAGGCATAGACAATAATATATATGTGCAGGTTAGTATAATCATGCTCATCGGCTTACTGGCCAAAAATGCCATATTGATTGTAGAGTTTGCAGCTCAAAAACGGGCACAAGGCCTTAGTATTTTTAATGCGGCTGTAGAAGCTGCCCGATTAAGAATTAGACCCATTATTATGACATCATTCGCTTTTATCGCGGGTTTGATTCCATTAATGCGGACCGTGGGAGCCTCTGCTCAAGGTAATAAATCTGTAAGTATTGGAGCAGCCGGAGGAATGCTTTTCGGCGTAATTCTTGGAATTTTTATTATTCCTACCCTCTATCTGGTCTTCCAGACTTTACATGAAAAAACAAGCAGAAGGTTAAATAAAAACAAGCCCGTAGAAGCTTAAAAAAAATGAAATTATGCCATTAAAACATAAAATAAAAC
>NZ_CAXBOC010000084.1:0-13721 GCF_963976465.1 uncultured Cyclobacterium sp.
TCTGCCTTTTTCATCAAATGCCATATTGATTGGCTTTGTGATTTCCGGCTCGGAAGCAAAAAGTGTTATCTCAAAGCCCGGGGGTAAGGTGAAATCCTTGAGTTCTTCAGCAGGACTCTGGAAGGAAGAGGTCCTGACATGTTCCGCATAAATAGGGTCAGGCTTTTCATCAATATAGGCTGTGGGATCTTGTAACCTTTTGTCAGCTTCAGCGCCATCGTTCTGCCTTTTACAAGAAAGCAAAGAAAGTGCAATGAGGCAATAGATTAATTGGGGGCTTTTCATTAATTGGAAGGAAATAGTTAATAATTAACCTCGTTAACTTAAGGTTTATTCCCTAAACAATCAATGAATTATGGTTTTGATTATATGAAAGGTGAAATTTTAGTTCAAAATTAATGGGTAAAACAAGATATTGATCCCTTTGTTGTAGGTTTTGTAAATTATTATTAGGACAGATTGTGTACCTTACTATTGTTTAACTGTGAATTTTCAGTTTTTGTCCTTTAGGGTTTTTAATAGGCCCAGACCGGAGCTAAAAAAGATAAAACCCAAAACCAGGCACACGGTAATAATCTTCCAATCACCTTCTTCAGGTACTAAAAATAAGTAAGCGCCATATATTAGTGCCCCTAATCCTAAAATTGATAAAAAGGGACCAAATATCTTTTTAAAGTTCATAATGTTTTTTTACCAAACTTTGAGGCAAATATATTGCCAAAATTCAGTAAAGAGTAAGAAATAAAACATTTGCCTGATAGCGTTGGAGGGCCTGAGTGGAAAAATCAAATTTTTTGTAATAGCGTGTATAGGGTATTTTCACCTTAATTTAACTTATAATAATTCGGTATTAAAGATTGATAGGGCTATAAATAAAACGCATTTTCCGATAATTTCGGAAAATGCGTTTATCCAGTGATTACAGTGTTTGCTAAAGCAATTAAGACCTTATCGTTGATCTAAAAATCGGTATCTGCTTTTTCTAATTTTAATCTTTCAATCCATATATTTCGAAATAGTACTTCGTGACCTTCCGCTTGTAGTTTAATTCCTCCAGGTCGGTTTGTAATTCCTTCACCACCGTTTCGTCCACCATCCAATCCGGAATTGGGTCCACCCCAAACTTTTTGGATAGAGACATTTTCATGGATTTTTTTACCGTTAAAATAAATGGTGGTCATCGCTTTTTCGGTAAGTTTACCATGTTCATCAAATCTTGCAGCCCTAAATTGAATGTCATAAGCATTCCATTTACCAAGGCCATTGTACACCTCATAGGGAGCAGCTTGTTCATTGATTATGGCTGCCATTCCATGCGTAGTGCTGTCACCATCGAGAATTTGAATTTCGTAGCGATTCTGTAAATAAACTCCACTATTGCCACCTTCATTTTTTATTAAGAATTCCACATGAAGTCTAAAGTCTGTGTATTTCTTTTTTGTAACAATGTCTGCAGCTCCATATTTACCTCCGGCAGCAGCTGGATCATTGGCACTAACTGCCTGGCCCTTATCTACAGGATCATCCACAATTTCCCATTTAATGGGAAGTGATGCAGCTATTCTTGGCCCTTCCCAATAGGTCCAATTTCTTTTTAGTGAGCCTTTTTTTCCATTAAACAATTGATCAGCACCTTTAGGAGCTTCAGTGCCCACACCAACTTGCGCCAATAATGGAATTTGAAACATAAGGCTTAGAAGAAATAAGGTCAGGGTTTTGTTCTTGTTGTATAAATTCATATTCACATGGTGAAAATAGTGTAAGACAATGTATAAATGTGCCTTTTGTTATTGATGTACGTCTCTTAACAAATCATTGATGGTTTTGACAGGATTAAAAGTGATCAATGGTACAACCACAAATATTGAATTCCAATTGGCCATGGATCCGTTCCAAAGCCCGGGAAGCTCTTGGGCTTTAAGGTCTCTTCCACTTTTTGATTTTTGTGTGATAAATCCGGTTTTAGGGTCCCTGTATTTCATAAGGTCAAAGGCATTACCCTGATAATCACGGATGCCACATACCAAATCGGTGGGGTTAAAATGAGTAGAAGATTTGAAGTGAGCTTCTTGTGCTTCGTCTTCTAGATTTAACTGGGCAGTTTCTCCTATTTGAAGGGACAAACTTCCATCCGTATCTTTTACCCAAAAAGGGCCACCTCCGGGTTCACCTGTATTCTCCACCATGCCACAAACGCGCATTGGTCGGTTTAGTTTTTCTATCAGATAGGCTGCTTTATCTTCCAGGTTCTTTGAATCATATGAGGGAGCTAATTTTCCTCCAATTACACTTGTAAAGACCTCTTCAGCCTGTTTAACTGAGGAATCGGTGATGGCTTCATCCATTTGTTTTAAGGCTGCGAAGGTTTTTTCCTGAGCAGTTATAAGTAACCCTCCAATAGCTTGTTTGTAATCGGTTGTGGTTTCCTTTAACCTGTCCGGCACAACATTGTCAATGTTTTTTATAAATACCAGATCTGCATCTATTTCATTCAAATTTTCTAACAGAGCACCATGACCTGCAGGTCTAAATAAAGGTTCTCCATTTTCTTCAATGAAGGGCTGATTTTCAAGATCTACAGCAATGGTATTTGTAGCTTTCTTTTGTTGGGAAAAGCTTATTTCAAACTTCACTCCAAAAGCACTTTCCATTTTGGGTTGAACCTCTGCCACTTTTTCCTCAAACTTTTTTTGATGTTCAGGTGAAACTGTAAAATGAAGTCTTACCGTGTTGTTTTTTCCAACACCATATTGCGCTCCCTCTACGAAATGTTCCTCTACAGGTGTTCGGCTTTCGTTAGCATACTTATGAAACTTCAATAAGCCTTTTGGTAAACTTCCATAGGAGAGGTAGTCGTCATCAAGTAAGTGCTTTACTATAAGGGTATATTCTTTGTTTTCGATGGCTTTAGAAATACTTGAGCCTACTTTTTTTAAGCTATTGTCAAGGTCTTCGTAAAAAGCAAATGAGCTAATATTTGCAATAAAAGTTTGTGTAAAGGCATCGTTTTCTAGATCATTGTCATTCTTTTCTAAAAAACTGAAAAGGTTTTTAAACATCCTACTTGCCGCACCACTGGCCGGCACAAACTTAACAATCGTTTTTTCCTTTGATTTGTCTGAATAATCCGTGATGGATTTTTGAAGGTCAGCATCTGATAATTTCAAAATACCATCATCAATTTTAGCAGCATGATCAATGTCTAGAAAAGGAAATCCTTCCCTAAAGTTTTTAATTTGTTCTTCAACTATTTCCAAGGACATCCCTTGGGTTTCTATTTTTTTCTTGAGTTCGTTAGATAACATGGTTTGAAAATGTGGTTATGGATTTTTTTAGACAGTCCAATATAATAATTCATTTTATGAAAGTACCATTTATGAAAGGGAATATAAAAGGAGGCCAAGTCTCCAAGCCAATACCCATTTACCATATGATTAGTCCTTTCAGCGTGTATGGTAGCATTTTGTTTTATTTTCAAGGATTCAGCTTAAGACCCAAAGCCTAAAGAGAAGCCCATATGGACATCGGCCCTATTATTGCCATTCATGACATTGGTAATTATGGATTGACTACCCACAAAAAATCCGCCAATTTGAAAACCTAATCCTCCGGTAAGACCTGAAATTTGGTGTTGCATCCAAGGTGAGTACAGTTCAAATTTACCCAAGACCAAACGGGGTGTTAGCACAAGCAGGTCTGCGGAACTTAGGTTGAAATTGCCATTTTCATTGCTTACTCTTTTTTGGCCATATAATGAAACTTGAAAGATTTGGACAGGGCTAAATTCCGCATAAGCGGACAAAGTTCTTGGCATATTAATTCTGGCATCAGCATCATTATTGGTAATATTGAAGTAGCCGGAATCTACAAGCTGCTGTTCTATTTCTTCTATACTTCCTTCCAAATCATCCGTTCTAAAGTATTCATTTTGTGGGATATTCATGCTGTAGTACTTGTTTCTCTGGTTGTTACCCATGCCCATGCTTCCTAGATTTTTCAAGGACAATCCTAGATTTAAAAAAGCTTTATTGTCTCTTTTTAACAAATAATTGACACCTAAGTCAATGCCCAGGCCTGAAGGGCTTAATCCTCTCCACAAATCATCTTCAACGTTAAAGTCATCGTCATTTTCTAGTCTCTCGTCGTAAGAAAGGTTTAGACTTCCTTGTGCATCAGTTAATAAAACTTCATCCTCAGAATAAATAATGGTAGCATTAATATTGTCCATACCAAAATTGGTGTAACTTCCCGGTAGAAGTAATTTGAAATTGGCTCCAACTGAAAGGGTATGTAGATCTGTATCAAAAATTTTCCTCCCCGCCAATATGCCTATTTCCATCCAACCTGTAGCATTTACTCTTTGGTTATCAGGAATGTTTATTATAGTTTGATTGTTGTCATTATTTGCTGATTCAATAATCGAACTACCCAGGTCAGGATTGAAATCTATAATATCTGCCTTTGCTTTGATTTCTGTAGTAAGACCAAAAGACCATTTATTAAACCTTAAGCCCAGAGCAGGGCCCATCACAGAAACATCAGTCCTAAGGTTGACCGGCCCCTCAATGTCTTCAAAAATATTTTCTAAAACATCCGGATTGTCAATAATGTCTTGAACAGATAAAACATTATTGTCAAGTCCGAGGTTAAATGAAAAAAGAGAAACTTCAACCTTTTTGGTCAGATTGTTAATTTCTGCGGGATTCATCATAGCATTAATCATTCCCTTTCTTTTGCTATTTTGGACCCCATAGTAATTTTGCTGGGCAATGGAATCATTACAGATGATTACAAACAAAACAGTTAATAAAATTAAATTTTTCATCGTGAAGTTTTAAAAGATTTAGCAAAAAGTTATGTCCAAAAATAAAACTTTTCTGAGTATTAACCTCTTTTGAGAATGATTAGATGAACGAATTTGAAATAAAATGCTAATTTGGACGATTAATAGTTTAAATTAACCCTGAATGCGAAAGATATTTTGTAACCTTTTAATCTTATTCTCTTGTGTTCTGTTTGTTACAAAAAGTTCAGCACAAACGAAAGGAGATATTTTTCTGTCTACTGGTATTCAGTTTTTTGCCGGGCGTGATGAAGGTTTTTCATCGATGAATTACCGTGGAAATAAATCTACGAGTACCCTGGGCTTTGTATTGACACGTAAAAATAAAACCCTTTACTTTCATGGAGATTTTTCCTATGGTGTATTGGCAAATACAGCTGGGGCGACTATTAATGAACTGGGGTTAAATTATAGTAATTTTACTTTTTACCACAAAAACAAAACGAAAGACAAGGGCTTTTTATGGGGATGGTCCAATAAAAACGCTTTCCATATTAGGAGGCATAATAATTTTAGTAATTATAATTTCCGTTATGATTATTATAGCACCTTAGGTCCTGCAGCTCAGTATAATTTACCTTTTCAGTGGAAAAATAAAATGTTTACCTGGAAAAGCATGGCTAGTTGGCAGTTGATTGGCTTGCAGATAAAGTCAGGCTATATAGGTGCTGAACCTGAAAATTACCAGGAAGAAAGCACTCTTTTTAACAATTTTTTTAATACGGTCAAACCATTTATCCTATTTAAGGATGTAGACCTTGGTTTCTCTTCTGCACTTTATTGGGAATTGCCTACCAGCAATGCCTTAGGTTTGAGGTATCAATTTAATTATGGCAAGCTTTCAGGAATCAAGAAAGTATATAGGTTGGATCATTCCATTGATCTGTTGCTAAAAGTCAGGCTATGGTAAGAAAAAAATATTTCTATGTGACTTTAATTTTTGTTCTGTCCTCTTGTGACAATTGGCTTTTGCCGGAGGAGCCAACTACAGAACCACTTGTGGTATTTGATAAACTGTGGGAAGACGTTAATGAGCGGTATTCTTTTTTTGAACACAAGGACATTGACTGGGAGGAAATAAGAAATACTTATAGAACAAAGGTATCCAGAACCATTAGTACCAAAGGTTTATTCGATGTGTTGGCAGAGATGCTGTTCGAATTACGAGATGGGCATGTCAATCTGAATGCAGGCTTTGACAACAGCCGAAACTGGGAGTGGTACCAGGATTTTCCAGACAATTATGATCAAAATCTTATAGATAAAAATTACTTGGGACGGGATTTTTGGATCAGCGGCCCCTTTAGGCATCAATTTATTAATGATGTGCTCTACGTCAATTACAGATCTTTTTCTCAAGATATTTCTGAAGGAAACCTTCAGGTAATATTGGAAAGGGCCAGACAGGGTAGAGGAATGATTATTGATGTAAGAAGCAATGGAGGAGGGAGTCTTGGCAATGCCTATACCCTTGCTTCAGCTTTTACTGATACTGAGGTAGTGGTGGCAAAGAAACGGATAAAAAATGGCCCTGAGATGGACGACTTTTCTTCTTGGGAAAATATAAGTATTCCTGCCGGGGAAAATATTTACGAAGGACCTGTAGTCGTGCTGACGAACCGTAGGTCTTACAGTGCAACCACTTTTTTTGCTCAGATGATGAAAGAATTACCCCAAGTGATCCTTATTGGTGACCAAACCGGAGGAGGTGGTGGTATTCCCGCGTATGGTGAATTGCCCAATGGGTGGACTTATAGATTTTCAACGACTCAGACCGTAGATTTGGAAGGTAGACAACTGGAGGACGGGGTGCTGGTTGATATTAGCATTGACCAAAGTCCCATAAGTACATTGAGAGGAGAGGATAATATTATCACCACTGCATTACAAGTACTTATGGGGAACTATGACGGATAGAAGGAAGTTTTTAATTTCCTTTTAAATAGGCCAATAAATCTGCCAATTCCTGCTTGCTCATGTTTTGCTCCAGTCCATTCGGCATTAGAGACAAACCGGGATTGTCTATGTTTTTGATTTGGGTTCGCAGTATGTTTTCCTCTGTACCATAGGCTGTTTTTAAGCTCAAGGAATTGGAAGACTCTGCAGCAATTCTACCTGTGATTTGTTTGCCTTCATTTGTAGTCACTGTGATTGCCTGGAAGCCGGGGTATACTTCATAATTAGGTACAATGGTATGCAGGAGCACCGCCAATGAAGGTTGGTTGCTTATACCTGATAAATCCGGCCCGACATTTCCACCTTCACCGGCAAAGGCATGGCAGGTAGCACAATTGGTCCTAAAAATCCCTTGCCCATTATCCGCTATTCCTTCTAAATCCAGTACGGATTTAAGATCCTCATAAACTTTCATTCTTCCCTCGGATTCCAATTCTTTGAACAGGTTTTCAGCTCGCATTTTCACCTTTTCGTCTCTTGCTTTCATTAAAGATTGCCTGGTGGAAGAAGGGATCTCAGCTGGTTTGATCTTTTCATTCTCTATGGATTTCAACAATTGATCCCGCAAAATGGGTCTGGATACCAAGATGGCAATCACCGCCCCTTTTGTTTTGGGGGTATAGGCTTTCCAGGCAGTGGGTTCCGTGAGTATTTCACCTGCCTCAGCACTATTCAGATTCCCTAGGGACTGGATGGCTGCCAGTTGAATTTCAGGAGGATTGTTTGGAGAAATCAGGCCTTTCAAGGTAGCTTCGGTGTTTCCCGGAGAAAAATAACTGAGTAAGGCTGTTGCCTGAATTCGAGAGGTAAGGCTATCTTCAGAAGAAGATGCTCGATCAGCTGTTTCTTGAATAAGGGCCTGCAATTGGTCTTTGGATCTTGTATAGGAGTCTAAATAGTTTTTTCCCTTTACTTTATGCTGCCCTCTTTCACTTCCTTTTAACAGGCCAAGCAAAAGAGAAAAAGTTGGATTGTCCCATTCGCTATTGATTCCGGCATCTATCAAAGCTTTTAATTCTTGCGGGTGAACTGAACTGCCTATTAGTTCTCCTAA
This sequence comes from uncultured Cyclobacterium sp., assembly GCF_963976465.1. Classification (NCBI taxonomy): domain Bacteria; kingdom Pseudomonadati; phylum Bacteroidota; class Cytophagia; order Cytophagales; family Cyclobacteriaceae; genus Cyclobacterium; species uncultured Cyclobacterium sp. The sequence goes on from NZ_CAXBOC010000084.1 coordinate 7,854, forward strand.
TTCTGACCACATTGGCAATTGATGGTAGTTGACTGCTGTTTTTTCGGCTTCTAAAATCTTTAAGAATTTGCTCTCATGTCCATTTAAAGCAGTCATTACAGCAGCTCTTACCCAAGGGTCTGCCGCATCTTGCTGGGCGATCTTTGCCAGGTAGGGTAGCCATTGTGATTTGGTGTCTGAACCAAATGCAGCTGCGGTTAGGAACCTGACCCTAGGATTGGTAGCTGTTGCCCCTTTTATTAAGTTTTCGGCCAATTCGCTTGAAATATTTTTTTTCAACCCGATGATGGTGATGACTTGTTCCTTTACTTCCGGTCCGTTTTCATTATATATTGTGGTCAATAATTTCTCGTCCAAGGCATCAAAATGATGCAACAACCAAATGGCCTTGGCTTTTCCTTCATCGATAGTATTGGACAAAACCAGTTCTTTAAGGCTATTAACAATATCTAGGGGCAGCTTTTCTAAAATTAACCTAAAAGCGGTGCTTCTTTCCCATTCATCTGTAGAGGAAAGGGCTGCAATCAGGGTTTTATTTTCTACCTTGGAAGTTTTTGGAAATAAGCTCTCCACCTGAGTATATTGCGCATCTTCATTGCTGATTCTATAAATTTTTCCTTTTCCCTTACCACTTACAAAGTCTAAGGCCCCTCTGGTTTCTTCAGGGACATAGGAAGGGTGATCAATTACTTTCCTATACATGTCGGCCAAATACATGGCTCCTTTAGGGCCGTGAGCTAAAAATACTGGGTTAAACCAAGAGTCTGAAGAAGCAAGAAATTCCCAATCTTCATGAACCCTTTCGGAAATGAAAGTAGCTCCATTATTTTTGATCGATTGCCTTTGAACCAAGTTTTGGGCGGGTTCACAGATAAATGCATCACCTTTGTGACTTATGTCCAGACCTTCACTTTCATAGATTAATGTGCCGCAAGCAGAGGTAAAAGTACCTTGATGGGATTTGCCCATCAATTTAGGAATGTATTCCGCAGTGGTTACGCTTTTACTAATGGGATATACATAGCCTTCAGCCTCAGCAGGGGATACGTTTTCTATAGTTTTGTTAAAGAGTAAGTTCGGATTATTGTTTAATTGATCAGGCTCCATCACTATATGCTGCAATGGGTGCCGATTGCTTGAACCAAACCTTCTACCAAAAGCATCAAAGGCCAGTCCAAATTGACTTTTCCCTCCTCGGGTCTGGAATTCCAAAGTTTCAGGATGAAATCTTCCATCAGCACCATTAAAAGAAACTGGTTTTCTTTCCGGGTGAGCCGGGGAGTATACCTCTCCTCCATTGAGCCCACTGGTAACATATATCCACCCGTCCAGAGCCAGGGTAGGGTGGCTGGTTCGAATTTGAGCGGTCCTATTGGCATTGAATCCTGTTAGGACAATTTCTTTAATATCTGCCAAACCATCACCATCAGTATCTTTGAAATAATAAATATGTGGAGCGCAAGTCACAAATACTCCACCTTTCCAGGCCATGATGCCATTGGGGTAGGTCAGACCTTCTACAAAGACAGTTCTTTGATCGTATTTCCCATCACCATCACTGTCTATTAATCTCGAAATCTTTCCAAGGGTATCAGGTTTTTTTCCATCCATTGGATCAGGATACCCTGTATTTTCCGCTACATAGAGTACTCCTTTTTCATCAAAAGTGAAGGCAGAAGGATCTGCCACCAAGGGGTCTGCTGCTATCAGGTCAATCTGTAAACCGGGTTCCAATTGGAAGGCTGCCATTGAGGTCTTTAGCTCTGCTGAGTCTTTATAAGTGTAGGCCGGAGAGTTTACGAAATTGGCTTGTGTTTTAAATTCCGGAGAGGTATCTGTTGCTACCGGTACTTTCTCTTGATTACAAGCTATGAATAATAAGAGCCAGGACAGGATTGACCAATTTCTTGGAAATAAAATAATGTTTAGCAATTTGTGGTTTTTTTTAAGTTCGCGATACATGAGGGGTAGTTTATCGTATTTCCGGTGGTACGTTTCCATAAGTCCAGGGGGCGCCTTTAAAGGTCGGTGCTTTTTGGAAGGTCGGCATGGGCCCGGGGGTAAGAGTGGCAATAAGATTTAAACTTTTGTCAACAATTTGATTGCCTGCAGTGATGTCTAAATTGCTGTAGGAAGTTAACCTGGTTTCATAACCTCCACCCGTATTTTCAGAGAAAGCTTCCAAGGTAGGTACATAACCTACACAATCATTGGCCATACTTACAGGAAATGTAAGCGGGAACTGACTTCCACTTTTTATACGAAGGCCTAGTTCACAGAAAAATTCTGCCGGATTACTAATAAGTACCACAGGTCCCAGTTGGATGGCTTGAATTTCAACCTTATGGCTTGGCTTCTGCCTTCCATAACTATCAAGCATAACCGTTTCCTTGGCAAATACCCAAGCTGTCCGACCTACATTTTCCGGGCTTTGTTTGACCAAGCTTAGGCTTTTCTTTACTTTTTCCGGCGAGGGCATCCTTCTTTTAATTTCTATAAAATCTCTAGAGGTCGCAATTGGGAAAATGTTACCTCTTGGCATGGACAATAATGTTTTGACGGCTTCTGCACCTACATTGGCGCCAACAAATCTAGCCCATTCTTCACCTGAGCGGTGTTTGTAGGGGTTGCGGTTATCGACTTGGGTCACATCTCCACTAGCTCCTTGAAGAAATACTACCACGCAGTCTTGACCCATGGCCCCTTTTATGGTTTGTTCCATATAGTAAATCCAGTTGGCTGAAATTCCTTGGGGGTTGGTAGTAGAATGACAGGCAAAATTTACTATGCAACCGGTACACTCTCCCGCTTCATTCCAGGCACCAATGACTCCAACCTCAGGGTCTATTGGCCCGGCAACCTTTGATATTTCCGGGTTTAGTTGTCCGGGATGGGTGTAGGTCATCCCATTTTTCATAAAAAATCGACGGTTAAACGCCACTTTTTCTTCTTTGCCACTTCCTGCTCCAACTTGTACCTTTTCAAGTTTTTCCAATGCTTGAAGGGCAGTATTGATAGTGATTTTTTTGGTGCTTTCCAGGTATTTGGGATCAGCACAGGAAGATTTATTATAAGCCAGTTCCTGTATGAAATCTGGAGCATGGTCATATTGACCCGGCATTACCATGGCGGTGGGGCCTGAAGAGTGGGAATGAGAAGCTGAAATCATTATTTCATCTTTAGCTATGGCATGTTTTGTTGCAATGCCTTCCTTGATTTCATCTACCCATGGTTGGTAGATGGCCAATGCATCAAAACCAATGACCAAAGCTTTTTTAGTACCGGTTTGGAATGCAGAAATCCGAACTTTGCACGGGTCATGGAAAACCTTATGATAAGCTTTACCATAGTTTCCGGGTTTCTCCATCCCTATTTCTGGAGAAATATCTGCATCAGCAAAGGCCGCTAAAGTTGAATTTTCTGTTGAATTGCGGCTATTACTTTCTTTTTCCTGGGCATGTAGGTTGCCCAAGGGTAGGCCTATTCCTGCTGAGATGATTGTTGATTGCTTTAAAAATTTTCTTCGTGATGATAAATCAACAAAAGTATTTTTTATCATAATGAATAAAATATTAGGTTTCTATAGTGGTTTAAGTGTACGTTACCAAATATAGTAAAAAAACACATTTAAGATACGGTAGATGGTGAATAGTTCCATCGATATTATTTGAATTGATTGAGTAGCCAACTTTTGGAAGCTTTTTTTTATAATTCTATTGCATAAAGTTTTTTGAAAAAAAACATTGTTGGGGAGTTACAAGTTTAGAGCAGGTTTTTTCTGTTAATTGTCTATAATTTAGTCTAAATACTGCGAGGTATAAGGTATTTATGTAACTTTCCGCTCTTAAGAATCAATAGTTTGGTTTGCTTTATTATTAATGGATTATGATTTCTAAACAACAGAATATTTCTCTTTTCAATGATTTGCAATTAGATAAGCTTTCGATGAAAGCTTATTTCGATCGGATTGGGTATAAGGGTGAGGCAGAATTAAATTTGGAAACGGTAAAGGACCTTCATGCCCTTCATCCGGAAGCTATCCCATTTGAAAATATTGATCCATTAATAGGGGTGCCTGTTGACTTGTCTTTGGATCGAGTGTTTAATAAGCTGGTTGAGCAGGGAAGAGGAGGGTTTTGCTTTGAACAGAATATTCTTTTTGGTGCAGTTTTGAGGACTTTAGGCTTCAATATTGTTGGGCTTTCAGCCAGGGTTTTTTGGGAAATTGAGGAAGGAGAGATTAGACCAAGGGATCATATGTTGTTATTGTTGGATCTCAATGGTGTAAGTTTTTTATTGGATGTGGGTTTTGGTTCTGCCTCATTTTCTGCCCCATTGGTATTGAATCATAAAGACATACAAGATACCGGATATAACCAATATAGAATAAGCTTGGTTTCAGGGTTTTATTACCTGGAAATTTTAATCAAAGATTCTTGGAGATTAATGCATCGTTTCGGTTTAGAACACCAAATGCTGGCGGATTATGAGGTGGTTAGTTGGTATTTGTGTACCCATCCCCAATCTCTTTTTATCAAAGATCTAATGGTGGCCAAAAGTTTCTCTGAGGGAAAGTATGCTTTGCACAACAATCAATTTACTGTGCACAAGAAGGAAGGGGAAAGTGTCAAGCAAAAACTGCAATCCGTGAAGGAGATTATCGATATTTTGGAGGATAAATTTGCAATTAAGCTTCCGAAGGGAGAGAAATTGGCATTGAATCTCCAGCGTTATATCCATGCTAAGAAATAAAAAAAAGCCTCTTATAGAAGAGGCTTAAAAAAAAAATATAGCTGTTAATTAAATTCCACAGAATTAAAAAAAGGTACCACAGGAATTTTACTGTCAATTAAAAAAAATTAGTTTAAATACATTTGATGGTATTCACTTTCAACTGGTATTGATTCGAAATGTAAAGTGTTTTTATTGGTTTGATTATCAGGCATTCTACCAACCTTCCAATTGGCAGGTTTGTGAAATCTACCTTCGTTTTTAAACCGATCAAAAGTTTCAGGATCATCTTCAGCATTTCTTATAGCTTTTATAATAAATAAAAGTCCTAAAACCACTCCGATTACTGAGTATAATAATAAGTATGAATTCATGATTTCATTGGTTTTATCTAAGCTTTCAACCTTCCGGAAATTACTTTCTATTAAATTAGAACTTTTCCTCATTCAGAATGATTGATTAACAATTCAAATTTAGGAAAATTTTATTACAAAATTCAATTAAAAACACTTGTTTTTTTGCTTAAAATTTTGTAAATATAAAATAGTATTTTGTTGTATTATTTTTGTATTTCATACTAAGGTTTTAAAGTGTATGGTTTTGGTTTTTATATTTAAAATCGGATTTTAAAGAAAATGGCTTCCTTTTTTTGTTCTTTGCATTTTTGTCTTACGCGGTTATTCTTGGGGAAATCTTTATTCAGTAAGTGTGAAGATGATGAGATTCCAAGGAATTATGGTAGGTAAACCTGTTTTGCCAAGGAATGTATGGATCTGGCATAGCGGTGCTTTATTCCATATGGGCGATTGCACACAGTCTTCAGGGTTTCCATTAAAAGGTTGATTTGACTTTTAGATTGGATAAGGTTTTTCCTTAAAGGTTAGAAATTGAAATGGCACCAAAAGGCTAGATGGCTATAATTTGACTTAGGGTAAATGAATTTGAAACTGTCTGAAGGACCAAATAATATTTTTGAAGATTCCATTTTCCCATTTATTTATCCAATTGAATAATTACTCTAGTTCCTTAAGGGAAGTTGGGGGGTGTTCCATTGGGTAGTGTGGATTGGTTTACAGTTGGTCTAGCCAATTAGTTTTTTACTGATCAACCTATAAAATCAAATATGGAATGGTTTCA
>NZ_CAXBOC010000085.1:0-13619 GCF_963976465.1 uncultured Cyclobacterium sp.
AGGTTCCCTTCTCGACCACTTGCCCCTCTTCTACCGCTAATGACAATAATTTACCTGAGGACTCAGCTGAAACAGTAATTTCAGTTGCCTCAAAATTACCATAGCCATCTGCTTTCTCTTCATTTTCACAGGATACCATTCCTAGCAGAAGAATACTTGATAAAAATAGTTTGAAGGTTTTCATTTCAGTTCTGTATTTAAAAGTCACCCCTAATTAATTTGTACCTTGCCTGACTCATGACCAACTGTATTTCAGTCAGCTTTTGATTAACTTTTGCCTCATAAAGCTTGTTGAGTTCAATGATGTATGTCGAAGAAGTGATGGTCCCATTTTGAAATTGGGAGGTACTTGATGCAATTACTTCTTCCCTTAAGTTAACGATGGAGGCATCATGGGCTAAAATTTCTTTGTACTTGTTGATGTCCTCCCGTGCCTCTTGCAATTGAATTTCATTGTTGAGGACAAAGGTTTCCTTTTCCGTAGCCACCACCTGCTTTAATGCTTCTACACCCAACTTTTTTTCTTGAGCTTTGCCCCAGTCAAATAACCTCCAGTTGAACTTTAAACCAACCATATAAAAGTCCTGAAAGGAATTGTCTAACATATTCAATCCGGGGTTCCCATATCCGGCCTGTGCAAAACCCATGAGGCTGGGGGATTTTTCTTTATCAATTAATTCCTTAGAAATGTCTAACTGCTGGGACTTGTATTCAAATAGTTTTAATTCCGGCCGGTTAAGCCGGGTATTAAATGTTTGCACTATCTTTGGTTTCAACAATGTATCATTGAAATCAATGTCCTTATAGATTAGTGAGGAAAGGCTTTCTAATGCTTTTTTGCGGTCATATTTGAGCTGAACTTTTTGTTGCTCCAATAATAAGATTTCTGCTTGTAAATGCTGATTTGTGGAAGGTAGGGCCATTCCATTTCTAATGGCAGAAACCGCTTCCTTTGCCCGCTCCTGCAAAATTTTCATTTTAGAGTCCAGCAGTTTTTCTTGTTCCTGAAGGAGTAAAATCTTGAAATAAACGGCATTGACTCTTTCCTTAACCTGGTAAATGGTAACTTCTACCTCTTGTTGTCGTGTTTTTAATTCAGCTTGTTTTAACTTGGCATTTGCCGCTATGCTCCCACCGCTATAAATCAATTGGTTGACATCTAACGTCGCTCTATATTGGTCCTTATTTGGTGGTTGAATGTCAGTATTCGGCAATTCTATAGGAATCCTTGTGACCTCAGATTGATAAGTAGATTGCGCATTAAGGTCTAGTTTAGGTAGTTTCTGCAATTCGAGCACCCTGACCTCAGATTGAAATTGTTCCTCCAAAAAATTTTTCTGACTGCTTAAGGGATAATTTATTTCTGCAAGATTAAAGCATTCTTCCAAGGTGAGCACCTGCTGTGCAGGTACAAGAAAGGGAACCATTGCCAGAATAATTGTTACTATCTCTCTCATAACTTTTTTATTGAGTTGATAATGAATTCGGAAACAAAGGTTTTACGCTGTTCCATTAGTTGCTCAAAGTCATCCACTCCCAATTTCATAAAACCCCTAATAAGTGGCTTGGCTACAAAAGGAAAAATATTCAAGGAAACAATGGTTACGAATAACTGCTCCCCATCGATTGGTCTCAAAATCCCTTCCTCAACCTCCTGTGCGACCTGCTTTTTAAATTTGTCAAGAGATGGAAAGCCTTTACTGTCTTGGATCATTTCAAAAAATGCTGGGTTTCGGTTTGACTCCTGAATGATAAAATTTGGAAGGTAAGGGTGCTTTTTCATAAAGGAAATATAATTATGGGTAAAGCTTTTTACCTTTTCCTCTATGGATGAATCATCATTTAAAACCTTATTGAGTTGAGGAGACAATAAGGAAAAAGCATTCTTAAACACCGCCTCAAAAAGCAATTGCTTGCTTCTAAAATAATAATGCAACATGGCTTTATTGATGCCTGCTGCATTTGCGATCTCCTGCATCCGGGCTCCATCCATGCCCTTCTGCTGGAAAACTTCCTTGGCTGCCTCCAAGATTTTCTTTTCTGTGTCTTGATTAAATTTTTTTTCCGCCATATTAACCTTATGGTTTAACCATTTGGTTAACAAATGTAAAATTTATTTTTACAAAAGAAAATTGATGGCGAAAAAAATTCACTAATAGGTTAAAATACGCTAAATCAATGCCTTAATAAAAGATAATAAATTAAGTTAAACGAAACTGCGCACCATTGTGAAGAAGCTATCATAAAGGGAAAATAGGTGGAATTTTCAATCATCTCTGAGTATTCCGGTAGATATACCCTAATGGAAATGGTATTAATGAGGTCCAAAAATTCGCCCTTACCGGTAAAAAAATGCTATTATGAGACATCTCCGCTCACTAAAGAATGGACAAAAGCACCTAAATAGAAATAAAACCCATACCAGTTGATTGCTAGGTATTTTCTTGAGAAAGTTTGCACCTTAACACAGCAGTCTGCCCATCCATTAATGTACAAGCGATCAAATATTCATCTCCTCCATCTTTAAGCTTGTATCTTTTTTTGATTTGGTCCGGCTTGCTGGGGAAATTGCGGGTCAATACATTCACCTTCCCATCAGGGAAGCGTTTTTTGAGCACTTTCTTATCCAGTTTCAGCTCTTCCAGCACTTCAAATACCCTACCATTGATTGGCCCGGTTATTTCATTTCCGGTGTAAAGATGGGTATGCGGATGAAGCTTACTCAAGCCAAACTCCTTGCCAAAGCTTTTAAATGCTCCTGCCTTTAAAATGCAGGAAAATGGTAATACCAAAAATTTCTGTGGCAAAGAATAATTGACCAAGGCATTTGTTTCTTCCTCCAAGGTAAAGGAAAACTGTTGCGCACTATTTCTTCCCAATTCAGTGGCGACCACTTTCAAAGGCTCATTCTTGCCATTGTAAAGAAACAGCAATTCTTTTACCTCATTTTTGACAGCCACCACATGTACTTGGTTGATTTCCGGTAATTCTTTTAGTGCTGCCTGGATGTCAAGCATAGGTGATGCTTTGATCAAGATTACTTTGGCTTTATCCCGGATCAAATCCCAATTTTGGCTCACATCAGGTTCAAGGTCTTTGAGCTGATACATCTTTTGATTCCCACTGCCTCTCCTGGCCGGATCCACAAAAAGCACATCGTATTTGGCACTTGTCTTTTCAATAAACTGAACCGACTCTCCATGCACCAAACTCAATTGGATACCCTTGCCCTTTAATAATCTGGAAAGATTGTGTCGGGCGAGCTCCACCAGCTCTTGCTGCCTTTCTAGATAGGTAATTTCTTTGAATTCCTTGCCGATATAAAAAGTGTCTACAGCAAAGCCTCCTGTAAGGTCTATAAAGGTTTTGCCTTGGACCAGCTGGGACTTGTATGCGGCAGTAAGCTCAGAAGAGCACTGTTCCATAGATAGGCTAGGTGGAAAAATAATTGAAGGATAACCGGCCCAAAAAGGAAGCTTTTTAGCCGCTTTTTGTCGCATGGCTATTTGCCTAGCAGCTATTTTTAAGTCTATTCCCGGCGCAGTTTTTTGCCTTAAAAGCAAATGTGCAGGATCTTCCTTTAGATGATCCTGCACAAACTGCATCAATTCTTGATGATATATATTTTCAAGGTTCACTTAAACCATGCTGTGTTCCAGTAAATACTCGGCAATCTGAACGGCATTCGTAGCTGCTCCTTTCCTAAGGTTATCGGCTACGATCCACATATTAAGGGTATTGGCTTGGGTTTCATCCCTTCTCAATCTTCCTACAAACACCTCATCTTTTTTATGCGCATTCAATGGCATGGGATAAACATTATTTGCCGGATCATCTTCTACAATAATACCCGGAGTATTGGCCAACAATTCTTTGACTTCTGTCAAGTCAAAATCATTGTGGAATTCCACATTCACCGCTTCTGAATGACCGCCCATCACAGGGATCCTTACAGCAGTAGCTGTTACCTGAATGGAATCATCACTGAAGATTTTTTTGGTTTCATTGATCATCTTCATTTCCTCTTTGGTGTAACCATTTTCTTGGAACACATCTATATGAGGCAATACATTCAAATCAATTTTATAGGGATAAACCATATCGGCTTTTTCTCCATTTCTCTCTGCCATCATCTGGTCTACTGCATCTTTACCTGTTCCGGTAACTGACTGATAGGTAGATACCACGATTCTTTTGATGCCATATTTTTCTCTCAAAGGAGCCAAAGCTAGTACCATTTGAATGGTAGAGCAGTTGGGGTTCGCTATGATGCGATCATCAATTCTAAGACTCTTGCCATTGATTTCAGGAACTACCAATTTTTTGGTCGGGTCCATCCTCCATGCAGAAGAATTGTCAATCACAATAGTGCCAACCTCAGCAAACTGCGGTGCCCATTCTTGAGAAGTTCCTCCTCCGGCTGAGAAAATCGCCACATCCGGCTTTTCTGCCACTGCCTGTTTGAGACCAATTACCGTATACTCCTTACCCTTATAAGCAATCTTTTTCCCTGCAGAACGCTCAGAGGCAACCAACAATAATTCATCGAAAGGGAAATTGTGCTCTTCGAGCACTTCTAGGATTTCTGAACCTACCAATCCGGTGGCTCCAACTACGGCTAACTTCATTTTAATTATAATTTTGACCGATTAAACTCTCCCGGTTCTGTCCCGGGAAAAATATTCTTCAACAATAAATACTTATTTAGTATACTTTTAGTTATATTAATGTTATGAAAACCAGTACTTTAATTTGGACTTTCATAGCATCTTCCCTATTTGGTTTTTCAATTCCCTGCCTTGGCCAAACATTTGCCAAACAAGACTTTGAGACTGAATTCAACATCGTCAACTACCCGGCAGAATTTCTGCCCGGATGGTCAGCCAGTCAAGTTCGCTCCGGAAAATCCAGGGTTTTTCAAGCTTCAGGAGAAGGAATCGCTGATTCCCAGGCCTTGGCCATTCAGACTACCAGTACTTTCAACGCGCAAATTTACATAAAAACATTGACTGTAGGGTTAAAAAAACCCACAATTTCATTTTGGGCCAAAACCGGTAAAAATGGATCAGGCAACAGACCTGTGCTTTTATACCTTTCCTATTCCACAGATCAGGGAAAGGGTTATTCGAGCCCAAGCCTAATCGGATCGGACAGCTCTTTTCTCAATGAAGACTCCCCTTACCTGGAATATCGACAACCGATACCTGAAATTTATACGGATATAGAAGAATTGACCATAAATCTAGAAGTGGTCTATGGAGAAGGATCCGGCACTGCTGCCAGATTGTTTCTAGATAATTTCAGCATAGCAGAGACTGAAGAAGAAGGCGAATCCCTAAGTGCTAAAATCATCCCTACAGACAATGACAGTAGCTTACTGATAGCATTTGATCAGGAAGTGGCCCTGGTTTCAGAGATTGCAACCCTTAGTTCCAATTATGGTCAGGCCAAGAGCATTTCTCAGCCCCAAAGCAAGCATTTGCTGCTTCACTTTGAAGACTATATTTACAATAATGACTACCGCTTACTTTTCAAAGAGATCAAATCCCTGCAATCAGGCAAAGTATTTAAAGACTGGTCCATTAGTTTTGATTACCCAAAATCCACTCCTGCCGCAGCCCTTATAATCAACGAAATCATGCCTGACCCAAACCCCAAAGGTATAATCCCGGAGAACCCTACCCTTCCCAATGCTGAATATATTGAACTGTTTAACCGAACAGAGAAGGCCATCAAACTGAACAATTTCACTTATAATGATGCGACAATTCCCCAAGTACTCGTTCAACCTCAGGAACACTTGATCCTTTGTGCCACCACCAATAAGGATTTGTTTCAGCCGTTTGGAAAGGTGGCAGGCATGGAGGCTTTTCCAACCTTGGTCAACAGTGGTGGTGTGATCCAGATAAAAGATGGCTTTGGTAACCTATTGGATAGTCTAAGCTATGACCGATCCCTGTATGCCGACAAGGACAAAGAAAATGGTGGATGGTCCATTGAGCGCATCAACCCATTTCTAAGCTGTGATGACCCTTATAATTGGAAGGCTACTGCAGCAGCCCAAGGGGGAACTCCCGGAACCACAAACAATAGATTTGGCCAGGCTCCGGATCAAAGGGTTTTTGAAATCCTTGAGCTCCAAACTTTATCCTCCCAGCAAATCAAACTTACTTTCTCCAAAATACTTCCTCTTGTTTTAACAACAAACCCCAACATTTCTCTTAATGACCAAGCATTAAGTATTAAGGAGTTTGGTCAAAACTCCATGCTTCTTGAGCTCAGCAACCCTATGATTTCAGGCGAATCCTATAGTTTAACCATTCAAAATTTGTTGGATTGCTATGCCCTGCCTTTGACCGAAAATAAAACAACCTTTACCTATGATGGCCTTCCTCCGCTTGCTGAGAAAGTCGGGGGAATTGATGAATCAACCATTGTTGTGAAATTTGATGAAGCTGTTGATCCTATATCAGGAAGCAACCCTCTGCACTATAAATTGATTTCACAAGAAGAGATCATGCTTGCTCCTGCTATATTAGAAGAGCCATCCCCTGAAGTTCGAATCGCTCTTTCAAAGCCACTGCTATTCGGTGAAACCTATGGTTTAAGCCTAAGCAATATTGCCGATCAGTCAGGAAACCAAATGCAAAAGGATACCATTTTCTTTGCTTGGGAAGATGTTTTGGATACAGTTATGATTCTTTCACCGAATAGCTTGAAAGTAATTTACTTGGCAAACATCAGTCAGGCAACCGCTACAAATCCGGAAAATTATCTGGCCGGAGAAAGGCAAAGGCATCCCATTAGGGTTTTGCAAGATTCTGAAGAACGAAATAGCTTTATTTTGTTTTTTGATGCTGAAATTCCGGAGAACAAAGTACAACAATTACAAGTGCAAAATCTGGTGGATACCGAAGGCAAGGACAGGATAAGCTTACAAAAAGCCTATGTTCTAGACACAAGACCCATTGAACTCGAACAAGTGGAAATCTCAAACAATAAAAGTCTTCTTCTGACATTTAACAAAGCTCTGGAGCCAAAGCGGGCCCTATTGCCTCAGGTTTATAGAATAGAGGAAAAGAATGAACATCCACAAGAATTGGAAATGCTTAATGAACAACAGGTTTTACTTCAGTTCCCTTCTGAATGGGTTACCGGTGAAGCCTACCATTTGAGCATTGATGGTCTTGAGGACCTGTTTGGGCAAAAATTGACAGCGCCGTTAAAGCACCGCTTTGTTTGGGACACCCTCCCACCAATGATTGACACAGCTTATCTTACCGATCCCTATTCATTGGTAATCTCCTTTAATAAAAGCGTAGCTCAACCGGATTCAATCTTGGTCAATGACCAATTAATTACCCAGTTTGAACTTAACGATGCCGGAAATAAAATCACCCTGTACAATGAAGAGGCTTGGCCGGCTATTCAGCTAGCATTAACAGTCCCTACTGTAAGCAGCATAAATGGGGAGCTTGGGGAAGCGCTCAATTACGCCATTGACAATAGGCTGCTTTCCGTAGCTGAGGCCATGCTTTGGAATGCTGAATCTGTACAAATTTCTTTCACAAGGTTTTATGATCCAAGTACAATTTTATTTATTGAGCAATACTTGGTACAAGGCGAGCCCCCTCTGGAAGTAAATCAAATAAATCCCTATCAAGTTTTATTAAAATTGAAAACCCCTTTAAAGCTTGGCGATGAGGTATCCGTTCAAGTGGATCCAAAGCAAGAAGCTCCGGATATTTCCGGACATTTATTTCAAACCATGTTAGACTATGATGACGGCATTCATGATATTTGGCTGGAAAACAATCAGCAAATCATCATCAACCATGATGTGACACTGGCTGAGTCACCCTGGCTTGAACCTTTTAAATTTGTAGAGGAAAACTTGGAACTGGAACCATTTTTAAGCCAATCTTACCCTAAGCAAATCCAGGTATTGATTTCTTCTCCGCTCCAGCAAGGCCTTCAGCTGACACTAAAAATTCCACCTAGGCAAGAGCGAAACAAGCGTATCTTACCGGGTAGCCAAAGGCCCATTTCATGGAATCCTTCAGCTCCTCAACTTTTGGAGGTGGCCGTCCTTCCTGAAAATCAAATTGCCCTGTACTTTGATAAAGAACTGGATCCCGTGCTGGCACTTGTCCCACAGTTTTACAGCATTTCAGACCAAAACCCTCAAACAGTAACTTTAGAAGAAGGTGGTAAACTGGTATTGCTCACCTTTGAAAATACTTGGCCAAACAACGTAGCCCTCACTTTGAAAGTCCAACAGTTAGAGGATCTAGATGGGAATGAGATTGATCCGATTGAATTTGATTTTCTTTACAAAGAGGTAACTGTTGCAGGGTATAAAGATATCCTGATCAATGAAGTCATGCCTGCCCCCAGAGAAGGCTCTGGCTTGCCGGATTCCGAATATATTGAAATATTCAACCCTACTGACAGTACTTTTAATTTAGGAGGGATGCTGTTGGCAAATTCTAGAACCCGAACTGTCTTGGCACGGACAGAAATGAAACCCGGAGAATATATTATTCTTTGTCCATTGGCTTCAAAAAACGCCTTTAGCAATTATGGAAAGGTAATCGGACTCAGTCCTTGGCCTGCATTATTGAATGGTGGAGATGAAATTTCTCTTTTGAATCAAAAAGATGAACTTGTGGACAAGATGAGCTATGACTCGCAAATGCCTTTAGCAAGCGAAGTGCTTACAAATGGCTATAGCTGGGAGCTGATAAATCCTTGGTCTACTTGTGAAGGGCCAAGCAATTATGCACCTGCTAGCATTGAAGCCAAGGGCACACCCGGTGCCATCAATTCCGTGTTTGATAATAGTCCGGACCGCAGTTCTCCTCAACTGCTCAGCTCGCAAGTCAGTCACAACAACCAAATCATCTTACAGTTCTCAAAACCCTCTACTAAAGAGATGGGGGATATGGTCGATTTTGAAATTGTCCCTTCGGTCAAAATCATAAATGCTATTCAAAACTCCGATGATCCTTTCCAATGGATTCTTTATCTCGAAGAACCTTTGGAAGAAAACCAAGCTTATGAAATTACGGTTAAAAACTGGAGAGATTGCTCTGGAAATGCCTTAGATAATAATAAGGCTTTGGTGAAAATACCCAGCAATCCGGAAGAAGGAGACATTGTTTTAAATGAGATTCTTTTTAATCCACCGACGGGTGCTCCAAAGTTTGTTGAAATTTACAATAATTCAAGCAAGCTCATCAACCTCAAAAACTGGAAACTGGCCAACCTTTCGGAAGGAGAAATTGACAACAGGAAAATTCTAACCTCAGAGGATTTTATCATTGACCCTTTTACTTATTTGGTACTTACCGCCGATAAGCAAAACTTAGTTACCCATTTCCCAAAGGCGGTAAACAGCAATTTCTTGGAAATGAGTTTACCCAGTTATCCTATCCGTTCAGGGACAGTCATTTTATTAGATCCTGAGGAAAATTGGCCGCAAAGATTCGATTACGATGAAGATTATCACCATGGTTTTTTGAGGGATACCAAAGGCATTTCCCTTGAAAGATATGCCAGCGGGGAGGAGGTAAATGATCCTAAAAACTGGCATTCTGCGTCAGCAGCAGAAAATCATGGCACACCCGGCTATAAAAACTCACAGGTATATGAAGGAAATTCCGGAGGGGTGGGATTGACCATTTCACCCGAAATATTTATTCCTGATGCAACAGGAGAACAACCTTTTACCACCATTTCCTATAAGATGGACCAGCCTAATTATCTGGCCACCCTTCGCATTTTTTCTGCTTCCGGGCTAGAGGTAAAACTATTGTGCCAAAACGAAATCTGGGCAGCAAATGGGTTTTATACCTGGGATGGCACCAATGAAAAAGGAGAAAAGGTAGGTGTGGGCTACTATATAATTTCTGCAGAACTCATTCACCCTGCCGGCCATGTACAGCACATCAAAAAAACGGTGGTTGTTGGCACTAAATTCTGAAATTTGAATGCCTTGCCCCATATTTTTTGTACTTTGGTTTGATTTTCCAATTGAAACTAAAGATTTTAGTTTTATATATGCAAACAATGAACCCAAGCCGATTAACGCTTCTATTTTTATTATTGATCCAACTGTGGAGTTGCTCAGCCTCCTCAGAAAATAAACCTGAATATGTCTTACGTTTTGGACACCTGGCCAACAACCAACATGGTTGGCACCTGGCCAGTTTAAAATTTGCCGAAGAGGTAAAAAAGCGATCCAATGGCAGAATAGAAGTGAAAGTTTATCCCAATGAGCAACTCGGTAAGGAAATGGATGTACTGACCGGACTATTGGTAGGTAGTGCAGACATTATGATTACCGGAGAATCCCTACAAAGCTGGAGCTTGCCCAAAGCCATCCTATGCGCCACCCCTTTTGCTATCCGAGATTCTGAGCATCTAAAAAAAGTAGCAGGGGGACCTTTGGGCAAGGAAATCGAGCAGCATATTTTGGATGGTGCCGGCTTTAAACCTATTGCATGGTTTGAGCGGGGAGCAAGAAACCTTACTGCCAATCGAATCATCCGCCATCCGGACGATCTTCAAGGAATGATTTTAAGGGTACCACCGGTTTCTCTTTATGTGGATACTTGGAGTACACTGGGTGCCAAACCTACACCTATGGCTTTTTCAGAGGTTTTTACTGCTTTGCAGCAATCCACCATCCATGGACAGGAAAATCCTTTTGCCTTGATCAAAGATGCAGGCCTCTATGAGGTGCAAAAATACTGTATGTTAACATCCCATGTGAAAAGCTGGGCCTATGTGGTCATGAGTGGTAAAAAATACGATAGCCTCCCCAAGGACCTGCAAAAAGTAATTGATGAATCAGCTAAAATAATGCAGGAATACGAACATGAATTGTTTTTAGTTCAAGAGAAGAAAGATTACGATTTCCTTGTGGAAAAAGGAATGGAATTTATTGAAGTTGACAATGAAGCTTTCAAGGCAGCCGCAAAAGAAGCTGTTCTGGAATCCTTTGATGAAGAACAAACAGATCTTTTAAATAGAATCCAGCAGGTAAAATGACAAAATCTCCCTTCCCCACTTTAGATAAAGTACTGGGTTTCCTCGTAAACCTAAGTTTTGTTTTGATGATTGCCGTTGTATTGCTTCAGGTTATTGCCAGGTACCTTTTGCCCTGGGCTCCCAATTGGACCGAAGAGCTTGCCCGCTTTTGCTTCATCTATTTGGTAAGCATGGGTGCTGCCTTGGCTGTAAAAGACAATGGTTATGTAAGTGTAAACTTTTTATTGGACAGGCTATCCCCCAAATACAAATCCATATTGGAGAATATTATATTGGTATGCATTATCGGCTTGATGTTTACTCAGTTTGTGGTAAGCCTTCCATTAATGGAGATTGTGAGCATACAAAAATCCCCTTCAATGAACCTCAACATGGCCTTTATGTATGGTGCCATGGCCATTATGGGCTTATCGGTTGCCTTTTACAGTACCTTGAAATTAATTGAAAAAAATAGATGACTGCACTTTTATTCATTGTCTTTTTGGTTCTATTGGCCATAGGCTTTCCTATTGCCTTTGCCTTGGGGATTTCCGCCTTTACCTATTTGCTGTTCAGTGACATTCCCCTAATGGTGATCCCCCAAAAAATGTATGCGGGCATCGACGTTTTTGTATTGCTGTCCATCCCCGGCTTTATTTTGGCCGGCAACCTGATGAATGCCAGTGGCATTACCGGTAGGATCATCAATTTTTGCAATGCCCTTTTGGGACATATTAGAGGAGGGTTGGGACTGGCCAATGTTGGGGCTTCCATGTTATTTGGCGGTATCTCCGGAACGGCCATTGCCGATACCGCCAGTATTGGTTCTGTAATGATTCCTGCCATGAAAAAAGAAGGCTATGATGTGCCTTTTTCCTGTGCCGTCACGGCTTCTTCTTCCACAATTGGGCCTGTTATTCCCCCCAGTTTACCGATGATCATTGCCGCCACCCTTACCGGACTTTCCGTGGGAAAGTTATTTGTAGCCGGGATTGTTCCGGGTGTACTATTGGGAATAGGTTTTATGTTGATTACCTATTTGATTTCTGTGAAAAGAAAATACCCCAAAAGAGCTAGAAAATCATTTGGCTTCATCTTCAAAAGCTTTTTCCAGGCATTTTGGGCTTTAATGATGACCATAATAATACTTTTTGGCATCATAGGAGGTGTTTTTACGCCTACCGAAGCCTCTATTGTAGCGGTAATTTATGCGATAGCCATTGGCCTTTGGGTTTACAAAGAGCTAAAATTTAAAATGATTCCGGCCATATTGCTTCAGTCAGCCAAAACAACTGCTGCCTTGATGGTGCTGGTTGGCTTTGCCAATCTCTTTGCCTGGATCATGACTGTGGAAGAGTTGCCACAGCTGATTGCCAATAGCTTACTAGAGCTGACGAGCAACAAATTTATTTTACTTTTATTAATTAACCTCTTGCTTATATTTGTAGGTGCCTTTATGGAAACCATTGCCGCCTTGCTTATACTGTTCCCGGTTTTGCTGGGCGTAGCAGTAAATGTGGGCGTAGACCCGGTGCAGTTTGCCATCATTATGGTTTTTAACTTGGTCATAGGCCTGACCACTCCGCCAGTTGGCGTTTGTTTGTTTGTGGCTTCAAGTATCGGAGGTATTTCTCTTGAAAAAATAGCAGTGGCCGGCTTGCCTTATTTGATGGTAAGTATTCTGGTCCTATTGATGATTACCTATATCCCCGAAGTAAGCCTGTGGTTACCGGGATTGTTTTATGAGTAAATCTCGAACTACTAATCGAGGCGGACTTTGATAAATATTGCTCAATTGGAGACAATGAAATAGGCTGACTTAATTTTAACTTCATTACGCAATCGTCAATCTTGAAGATATCAAAATCCCCCTTTTTTCAAAGGGAGACCAAGGGGGATTTCTAACGTTAACAGCAAACCTAGAACAATCTAAATGCAATCAAATCTTCCTCTTATAAGACAAACCCTGAAACTTCTTGTAATTCAGGATTGACTGCTATAATATACCCACATTCTTCTGTTTACACAAATGGGTTGACTAAAGCTGAAATCAGAAACAAATTCGCCATTCTTAAAAGCACAAACTCCCCCTTTTTTCAAAGGGGGACCAAGGGGGATTTCTAACGTCAACAGCCAACAAAATAAACTTTTTATCCCTGAAAATAACCATCCATTTTGAACCATTTAATCCAATCAAATACCCCTATTCTTCTTTCTTGATCTTCATCAATAAAGAAAAACATTCAATTAATTTTAATATTAACAATTCCTTTGGTTAAATTAAACCACAGGAAAATAAGTAGAGGGAATAGTGCCTTCTGTTTACCAAACTTTTTGTAACTGTGCCCATCTCCAAAATACACGTTAACTAAAACCACACAGCCATAACCATGAAAAAAATTACCATAGCAAGTAAATCATTTTCTTTTTCCTTATGCCTCTTGGCATTTTTTACCTTCTGTAAATCTCCCCAAAAGCAAGAAAAAATGGTTGAGCAAATACCAGACACTTACTATTCCATGGAAGATTTTTCCACCATAAAAAAGTTTGATACACATGTCCACCTTCGTAGTCAATTTGACACC
>NZ_CAXBOC010000086.1:0-13511 GCF_963976465.1 uncultured Cyclobacterium sp.
CCGGTAACAAACTCATGTATTGACTGATATGACTAACCAATTGAGGAATATTAAAAACCAAATCTGAGGTATTGCTGTCCTGCAACATTTCTCCATTTACCTTTAACCATAACCTTAATTTATGCGGGTCTGCAATCTCATCTTTGCTCACGAGGTTTGGTCCAAGAGGGGCAAAAGAATCTGCACTTTTCCCTTTCAACCATTGACCTCCATGCCTTAACTGAAAGTCTCTTTCACTGACATCATTGTGAAGCACATAACCAAATACATGATCCATGGCATCTTCTTCAGACACATAATTGGCTTTCTTACCGATCACTATTGCCAATTCCACCTCCCAGTCGGTAGCTTTGGAATTTTTTGGTATTACAATAGGATCAAAGGGACCTGAAAGTGCAGAAGTAGCCTTCATAAACAAAACAGGTTGTTCAGGAACTGCCATACCACTTTCTTTGGCGTGCAAGGAGTAATTTAAGCCTACACAAATGATTTTTGAAGGAAAAGGAACCGGAGATCCTAACCTGGCATCGGCAGAAATCTCTGGACAATCCGCAGCATTCGCTTCCAGCCATTCTTCCAGTTCACTTAGCTTACTCACATCCCCTAAGAAGTCAGCCGTCCAGTCTGAACCAAAAGCCGAACAATCAATTTTTTTTCCTTCTGAGGTTATCACTCCGGGCTTCTCCTGACCCACATTTCCAAATCTTATTAATTTCATCTTTTTATAATTGTTTTAAGTAATTACATTTTTAAGTTAGAGAATCCACCATCTACCAAATAATCAGCACCAGTCAAAAACTTCGCTTCATCAGAGGCCAGAAAATAAGCCATATTGGCTACTTCTTCAGGTTTTGCCATTCTTCCGATGGGCTGAGTAGCTGCAAGTTGTTCAAACATTTCCTCTTCCTTGCCCGGATAGGTTTTTGAAATATAATTGTCCACAAATGGTGTATGCACCCTTGCAGGAGAGATGGCGTTGCAGCGAATATTGTCTTTGACATAATCCCTCGCAATGGTAAGGGTCATATTGAGCACGGCACCTTTACTCATTGAATAAGCAAAACGGTCAGGAATACCAACTGTGGCCGCTATGGAGGCCATATTGATAATTACACCTCCCCCATTGGCTTTCATCCTGCCAATCACAGCCTTGGAGCAGTGAAAAACGCCTTTAATATTTACAGCATATAAACGGTCCAGATCTGCTCCTTCCGTAGACTCAAGATCTCCAATATGGGATACCCCCGCATTGTTGATCAATACATCGATCTCCCCTGAAATTGAATCAATAACTGCTGAAACCTGAGATTGATCGGACACATCCGTTTGCTTAAAAAAGACAGCATAGCCCTTCTCCCTTAACTTACCGGATACTTCTTCTCCGTTTTCTTTATTAAAATCCAATACATAGACATTGGCGCCTGAAGCAGCAAATTTCTCTACTATTGCCAAACCTATCCCACTGGCCCCACCTGTGACCAAAACATTTTTTCCCTTCATTTATATTAAAATATTATTCTTTTTTATTGATCGACTGCTTATTTTCCTAACATAGGAAATAAGCGTTTTAATTCTTCTTCCGAAGGCTGGGTGCCGTACTCACAAACTTCAAAAGCCTCTGCATACTTCACTTGAGCTGCCTTGCTGGCCCCATACCATTTGACCAAGCTTTCCCTTACAGCAGCATTGATCCTTCCCCCTCTTTTTTCTTTTAACCAGGCAATCCTTTCAACTTTACCATCTGGCACCTCATCAGCATGCCCTCCTATCCAAGGCAACCACTCATAAAATTGAGACTCATGGGCGTCAAGGCCATGTATTTTTTTGTCAATTACAGGTGTGATATCGATTGCTATGTGAGGTTCGAATGGGTTTGGTTTTTGGAAATGATCTTGAAAATACAAAAACACCGGATTTTTGCTTAGCGGAGGGGTATCTGCAGCCACATTCGGCACACCCACCATATAGGCAGCATCCTGTACCAATACCCCTGTATAGCGATGATCAGGGTGGTAGTCGTTGGGCCTTGGGGCAATGACTACATCTGCATCCCATTCTCTAATTTTACGGATAAGTTGAAGCCTAATTTCCAGCGTTGGCAACAATTCACCATCGTGATTGTCCAGTACATCATAAACAACTCCCAACCTTTTGGCTACTTCTTGGGTTTCTGCAATTCTCCTTTTGGCTAGCATACCTCCGCCCTCTTCCATATGACCGGCATCACCGTTGGTGACAGAAACGAACTTTACCTGATGCCCCATCTCCACGAAAAGAGCTGCTGTGCCACCACTTTTTATATCACAATCATCAGGATGGGCACCTATCATAATGATTTTTAAAGGTCTTTCCTGCGCCCCTACTATAGAAACTGTGAAAAGACAAAATAAAATTGCAATAAAATTTGATTTCATAATCAATATTTCTGTGGTTAAAATTTCAAAGTTGAAGATAGGCATTTAGGGCTGTTTTGCCAATCCGTCCATCCAAATTATCAGTCATTTGCCCCCTTAACTCAGAACTTATTCCTTATCTTTGCATCCTAAAATTTAAACTTGCAAATCAAAGTATCAGTATATGCTTCAGGTAAATGAAATAAGAGCAAACTTTGCCCATGCTTGCGAAAGGCTAAGCGCCAGGAATATTGAAAATCCTGAAGAATTGCTCGGGAATGCATTAAAGTTAGAGGATCTAAGAAAACAAATCCAACTCGACAGAGACAACCTTCAGGCTGAATCAAACGCTATCTCCAAGCAAATCGGCCAATTAATGAAGTCGGGAAACAAAGAAGAAGCAAATAAGATAAAGGAAAGAACTTCTGAGATAAAGCAACAAGTGAAATCGCTAGAGGAACGATATTCCCAAACAGAGAAAGAACTTACCCAGCTACTCTATACCATCCCGAATATTCCTCATGCATCTGTTCCTGCCGGCAACTCAGATACAGACAACGAGGTGGTGTTAGAAAATGGGATGATACCCAATCTGGAAGACAGCAATAAAAGCCCTCATTGGGATTTGATAAAAAAATACGACATTGTTGATTTTGAATTAGGAGTCAAAATAACCGGTGCAGGATTCCCTGTTTATAAAGGTAAAGGTGCTAAATTACAAAGAGCATTAGTCAATTTTTTCTTGGATGAGGCAGAAAAAGCCGGTTATGCGGAAGTTCAACCTCCCATTTTGATCAATGAAGAAAGTGGCTATGCCACCGGTCAGCTTCCTGACAAAGAAGGCCAAATGTACTTTGCCCAAGAAGATGGGCTTTACCTCATCCCAACTGCAGAAGTTCCGATAACAAACATGTACCGTGGATCCATCTTGCAAGAAGAGGAATTACCTATCAAAAACACCGGTTATACACCTTGCTTTAGGAGAGAGGCAGGAAGTTGGGGGGCTCATGTTAGGGGCCTGAACAGGCTTCACCAATTCGACAAAGTGGAAATTGTACAGATTACGCATCCGGACAACTCTTACAAGACCCTTGATGAGATGAGCCTTCATGTACAAAGTTTGCTTCAAAAACTCGAATTGCCATATAGGGTGCTAAGGCTTTGTGGGGGTGATTTAGGTTTTACTTCTGCCTTAACTTTTGACATGGAAGTTTTTTCTGCAGCGCAGGAAAGGTGGCTAGAGGTTAGTTCTGTAAGTAACTTTGAAACCTATCAATCCAATCGTTTGAAGTTACGTTTTAAAAATAAAGATAAAAAAACAGTGTTGGCGCATACGCTCAATGGAAGCGCCCTTGCTCTTCCTAGAATTATGGCCGCTATATTGGAAAACAACCAAGGGGAAGAAGGAATCAAAATGCCTAAAGTTTTGGTACCTTATTTAGGGTTTGACACCATAAAATAAATCCTATGCCAATTTTTTTTCTGTTAAGATCTTTGAATTAAAAAAGGGCTTTCTTAATTCAAGAAAGCCCTTTTCACTGATTAATAGAGGGTTTGTTATATGGATAATTTTTGTTTCCATTCTTGAACTTCGGCATAACACTGATCAACAACGTCTTTTTGATCAGCGGTAAGTGGGTTTTTCGCACGTCTACTCACCAACTCCAAATCCAAGCCTTCCTTGTTGAGGTAATACCGCGAAGAAATCATATAATTTTTTGTTATTCTTGATTCCATATCCCGCAATTTTTCTTGCAACCAATCTACTTGCTCTTTTTTCCCTGAATTATCGGCATGCTTACATAGCCAAGCGATCACTTCGGGATAATAATTCCCTGCGATTGGAGACAAACCTGCTCCGCCATTGCGAAGAGAAGCTGCAGCACTTCCCATATGAGCATTGTACAATCCGAGCTTACTTCCTTTAGCAGTCTCAAGTTTTTCTATGATATTATCAATGTCCTCAGAGGTATCCTTATGGTAAACGAACCTACCGGATTCCAACAAAAATTTGAGAACAGGTTGAGAAAGAATTCTCTTGTATGGTGATGGACACTCATATGTTCCCAATGGAATATTTCCGGTCAAAGAAAGGTAATCTTCAAGATTTTTAATTACAACATCATCAGATTCACCCTTTTCTGCAAAGTGAGAAGTTATCATAATCACGGCATCTACGCCTGTATCGGCTATCTTTTTGGTAAACTCTGCTTTTTCTGCTGCAGTATTGCCAAAGGAGCCCGTAGCAACTACAGGGAATTTTCCATTGACTTTTTTTACCACCGTTTTTGTAACTTTTAACCTTTCTTCCGGGCTGAGGTCATACATTTCACTACTCAGGCAATTGGCAAATAACCCGCGAGCGCCTGATTCAAGGTAATAATCTGTCAGTTTCTTTAACCCTTTATAGTCAACTGTCTTATCTGCTTTATAAGGGGTAAGCATTACAGGAATAAAAGCTTTTTCTACTGCTTTCGCCTTAATTGGTGAGTTGGCCATTAAACTATTCCAAGGAGCCAGTCCTGCCAGCGTTCCTAATGCCATTTTTCCTAAAAATTTTCTCCTGTCATTGTCAAAATCCATGGTTTTTTTAATTGAATTGAACCTAATAATCGGGATTCAAAAGGTTTACATATTAATTTCAGTGATAAATATACTTTTTATTAATAACCGTGAAAAGGCAGAAATAGACCAGTGGCAATTCATAAAATTATCCTTATTGGGAGAAATATTTAGTCTTAGGTACCTATATTTGCCTCTACTATGTGGAAGGAAGTAGTATTACTGGTAAAAAAAGAGGCCCTATTGGAATGGCGACAAAAGTACGCCCTCAATGGAATACTTCTATATGTGACCAGTGCAGTATTCATCGCCTATTTGAGCATGGGAACAGGCCAGGGTAATTTGCAGGTTCCCATTTGGAATGCTTTATATTGGATAATAATTTTATTTTCTGCTGTAAATGCAGTGGCCAAAAGTTTTGTTCAGGAACAGGATGGCCGGCAACTCTACTATTTTATGATTGCTTCTCCTGAAGCCATTATTCTCTCAAAAACCATTTACAATACAGGGCTCACCTTGGTTTTGGCACTTTTAGGTTATGTGGTTTTCGGGATTGTTTTTGGTAATCCCGTAGCAGATCAGCCCTTATTTCTATTGAACCTCTTGCTGGGAGCCATAGGTTTTTCAGCTGCATTGACGATGGTCTCTGCCATTGCTTCTAAGGCCAAAAACAATGGAACACTGATGGCTATTTTAAGTTTTCCGGTGATGATCCCCATTCTCTTAATGGCTATTCAAGTTTCCAAAAGCGCCATAGATGGCCTGGATAGAGGGATCAGTGCAGAAAAAATCCTAACCCTTATGGCTATTAATGCCATAGTAATGGCCACTTCCTACCTGCTTTTCCCCTATTTATGGAGGAGCTAGTAGCTAGTACTATCGCGATACGGTGGCTGAGCCTGCCGAAGCTATGGATTTCCAGATGTGATTTTTAATGACCTTTTTTCTCTCTAATTTTTGGCTATAGCCCCACTAGAGGGATATTCACTTTCTAAAAATTATTATACTCATAATAGGTTCAATCTTTATAACCCTTATTAAGTACAAGGGTTCGTATAGCCTTTTACGATTTATCAGGAAGATGGGTATTCGGGAAATAGCAACAAAGCAGCTGATTTTAAAGTGGTTTCAACGCGTAATAGATGCCTTTTTACTTAATCCGGGTTTATCCATTATTAATTTTCCAGCCATTCATCTGAGAATACCCTATATCCGATACCAAATCTACCATGACCTCCACGACTGAAGAAAGTAATCATTGATGTATTGTTTAATTTCCCTAAGGTGCTGTAAGAAAAATAGGAAGGTTCAATAACCTTTGATTTCCAAGTATTCCCCTCATCATCACTGTAAAATACCGCACCTCTAATGCGGTCATCATCCCATTCTATTTTCTTTTGATTAATATCTTGAAGTCCGAGCGGAATTGAGAAATACAATCGGTTATTCCTTCTTGCCAAAGTTCCATGACACGCTATTTCGCTAATGCCGATTAAAAATGGATCCGACCAGGATTTTCCACCATCGCCACTTAGATTGGCTATTCGCTGATTTCGCCCCAAACTCATCATTTCTATAGTATTATATTCTTTGTAGTTTTCAAAATTATTTATTCTCCGAATCATAAGGATTTCTTTTCCTTCCTTTATAGAAACTGCAGAAGCCTCATTCGCTAGATAATCAGTAATCATCCCATCCATTTTCCATGTTTCTCCAAAATCATCGCTATAAATAATTCCTGAACCTGAACATTTATAATCCCTAAAATTATTTGTGACTTCCTTCCCGGAAGGCACTGAGTAAATTGGAGCGGCAATGATCATTCTCCCCTTGTTTGGACCCTTTGGTATTTGATGAACTTGTCCAATTGTATTCATAAAAATAGGAATATACCCATTGTATTCTTTAAAAAGTGGTGTATTGTCTCCATTGAGATACTCCATAGTCCAGGATTTACCATCGTCAAAAGAGGTATACTTGACCAATACAGAAGCTTTATCCTTTCCTATGTCCTCGATATCAATACCAGTAGCTTCCTTTAATTTGGAAAAATCATTCTTATAAAACTCTTTTGTCACCTTTAATCCCACACAGGTTAGGAAGGAAATTTTTTCTTCTCCTCCTATATTTGCGGAATAGGGAGATATGGCAAAAAAGTTCATTGGTGAAGAAATCACTTCCACTCCTTCCCAAGACTTTCCAAAATCATAACTTTTATTCATGAGGATCACTTTGGGTTCATTGTCTTCACCATCAAATAGTCGACCCTGACAAAACACCAATAATGTTCCTTTCTCCGTAACCACAAACGAAGGCTGAAATGTTTTGCTAACTGTCAAGCCGCCAACCTTCAGCCCGGGCTCAAAAACCATCTGAAGATCGCTTAAACCATCAATTTTAGCAATTCCCAGCCCTACCTGAGAATATGCATTGGACTGTATGAGGACAACTATAACCAAAGTCCATACTTTTTTCATGTGATTGGTAATAAAATTTTTCATTACTACAAAAGCTATATCCTATTAAAAACACCCTATATACTCGCGTTGGACGCAAATGACTATTGACATAAACAGATATGGTATTTTTGGGGATATCTAATCAGTCAAATTCGATAAATTTGTCCATAACTTCAATAAACAAAATCAGATTTGCAAAAGGATCAAAAACAAATTGATAAATTCGTTCTGAAGGTTAACACAAACAGGAAAGAAAATTTTCATTTCTTTAGCCAAAAGACTTAATTTAAGCCTAACAATTGACCAACCTAACTTAAAATGAAAAGCATAAAAATCAACACCTTAAAAACTTACAAGAAAGGTGAAATCCTTTTAAAACAAGGAGAAATTGCTAAATATGGGTACTTGGTAAAAAAAGGTTGCTTAAAAAGTTACACAGTAGACAAGGTGGGAAAAGAGCATATTATGCAGTTTGCTCCCGAAAATTGGATGATTTCAGATTTGGATAGCTTTACCAATCAGGTACCTTCCTCCGTCTCTATTGAGACGATTGAGGATTGCGAGATATCTCTGATTTCCAAATCAGACTTTAAAGATATCGATAGCTTTGATAAAGAGGTAGTGGTAGACATCGCCAATAAGTTTAGGAACAATCTTATTGCATCCAACAAAAGAATTCTGGGACTACTAAGTGCGACATCAGAACAGCGCTACATCGATTTTACAGAAACATATCCCACATTGGTGCAAAGGCTTCCTCTCAAACTAATAGCAGCTTATATTGGGGTTACACCGGAATACTTAAGCGGTATTAGAAGAAGAATGGCTAAAAAGTGAGCCTTAATACATTTCTTAAGGTATCTTATTTTTTACCGATTCACTTTGCTGCAACTTTGTGCCATTATCAATTAAAAACATTTAAAAAATGGCAAATCAAGAAAAAAACAAAGCAATACATATCTCTCTTTGGATTGCACAAGTACTATTGGCAGTTATGTTTATATTGGCAGGCTTAATGAAAGCTACACAGCCTATTGAAGCATTGACTGAATCACTCCCATGGGTTTCCTCAACTTCCTTAGGATTGGTTAGGTTTATTGGTATTAGTGAGTTATTAGGCGGTATAGGTCTAATCCTTCCTGCCTTGCTTCGTATCAAACCATTTTTAACGATATGGGCAGCAATCGGGCTTGCAGTAGTTATGGTATTGGCAGCGATTTTTCATGCTTCCCGAGGTGAATACTCAGGTATTGGAGTGAATTTGGTATTTATGGCAATTGCCTTATTTGTAGCTTGGGGAAGAAGTAAAAAAGTCCCCATTCTCGCAAAATAAATTCTCCAGCGGATTGATCACCTGATTTAAACCTTAAATCCACCATTTGAATCAATCCCAAAAACTCAATAGCCCCCAGCTTTTGCTGGGGCATTGGATCGTATTATGATTTTTAAGGGCTTCAGCCCAACCTTTTACCATTTTTTATTAAAAAGATTAATTAAACCCTGAACCAAATAAAATACCTAAATCAAGCAACTAAACTAAAAAAAGCAAGCTTTCAATTGCTCCAAAAAAGCAGTTTATATGCTTTCTGCAAGTCGTACTATAATCAACAATTTCAATTACACTTACCACTAAGCAAATAAACGGGATAAAAGTAAATAAATCACTTAATATGCCCTATTTTTGCGTGTTGATTCAATGAGGTTATAAATGACACCCCAACCTGTATCCACTAACGTTGTAATGCAGGCATTCAATGATATAGCTGAATGAAGCAAGGGGAAAAACATGACCCACTAAAAACTCGATTGCATATGAAGGCTTATTGGTGGAAAGTATTGGCCATGGTACTACTGGCATATACCATTACCGCAGGTTTATTGATTGATGTTCCCAGACTTCCCATTCTGAATGAAACAATTAGAGGATTGTTCTTCCATGTAACCATGTGGTTTGGAATGTTATTAATGCTGGTTGTAGCCGTAGTATATGGGGTAAAACATCTGCGCTCCGGAAAACTGGAAGATGATGACATGGCCGTAGAATTTACCAATGCAGCCATATTATTTGGGGTAATTGGCATTACTACAGGCATGGTTTGGGCCAAATTTACTTGGGGAGATTTTTGGACAAATGACCCCAAATTGAATGCTTCTGCCATTGGCCTATTGATGTATTTTGCTTACCTGGTTTTGAGAAACTCATTAACCGACGTTTATCAGCGAGCCAAAATCAGTGCTGTATACAGTATTTTCGCATTCGCAGTATTTATCCCCTTGATATTTATCCTTCCCCGGTTAACCGACAGCCTTCACCCCGGCAATGGTGGCAATCCAGGATTTAACGCTTATGATATGGACAGCAACCTTAGAAAGGTTTTTTATCCTGCCATTATCGGATGGACCTTATTAGGCGCTTGGATCAGTACAGTTAGGGTGAGGATTAGGCGCTTGGAAAGAAATTTAGAAGACAAATTGATCAATCAGTAATATGAAAAAGTTCATTATTATTTTCCTGTTTTTTATCAGCTTTTTCGTAAAAGCACAGGACAAAATAGGGATTACAGAAGAGGATTACCAAAATTCCGGTGTCGAGATGGCGGATAAAATGCGTTCTGAAGGAAAAATTTACGTATTAGTCAGCATAATTGGAATTGTTTTGGGAGGAATTCTCGTTTATGTGATACAAACTGACCGTAAAATCAGTGGTTTGGAGAAAAAATATAACGATTAAATCATGAAAAGAGGACATATTTTAGGCCTAGGCATAATTGCTGTTGCGATTGTCATCATTATCACTTCCATTGGTGATGCCAGCACATATGAAAGTTTTTCTACAGCCAAAACAATGGCTTTGAATGGAAAAACGGAAGCAATTCATGTTGTGGGTCAACTTAAGAAAGGTCAAAACGGTGAAGTAGAAGGTATTGAGGTGGGGGAAGACAAAACTTCTTTTACTTTCGTTATGGTAGACAATGATGGAACGGAGCAGCAGGTCTATTACAATGAACCTGTGCCCGCAGACTTTAAAAGATCAGAACAAGTAGTAGTCATAGGTACATACAAAACCAAAGAAATGTTTGTGGCGGAAAAAATCTTGATGAAGTGCCCTTCAAAATACCAGGAAACCGATGTAAAACCAAGCGCATCTTGATTACTTCCTGAACTATTATCCACTCAAAAAGAACCTTATAATGATGAATACCTTTATAGGTAACCTGGGGCATTTTATGGTAATTCTGGCTTTTGTCAGTGCCTTGGTCTCAGCTGTTTCCTACTATTATTACACCCGTGCGAGTGAGTTGGATAAACCATCCTGGAGAAATTTCAGTAGAATCACCTTTTATATCCACGGATTTGCAGCGGTATCCATAGCCTTTTGTTTATTCGAAATTATCTACAACCATCGCTTTGAATACTTTTACGCCTATTCACATTCCTCTAAAGGCCTGCCTGTACATTATATGATTTCCAGCTTCTGGGAGGGACAGGAAGGTGCTTTTATCCTTTGGATTTTCTGGGATGTAGTTTTGGGACTGATTATTATCCATACCAATAAATTCTGGGAAGGCCCGGTAATGTTGGTGTTTGCACTCGTGCAGGCCTTTTTGGTTTCCATGATATTGGGAATCGTTATAGGAGACCTGAAAATAGGTAGCTCTCCATTTATGCTGTTGCGTGAAGTTTCGGAGGCACCAATCTTTCAAATCAATCCGGAATACATTCCTGAAGATGGCACCGGCCTAAATCCGCTGTTGCAAAATATCTGGATGGTCATTCACCCGCCAACTTTGTTTTTGGGATATGCCTCCACTTTGGTTCCTTTTGCCTTTTTGATCGCAGGCTTGACACTCAAGCGATATTCTGAATGGATCAGGCCTGCATTGCCATGGGCAATTTTCTCTGCCATGATCTTGGGTATGGGGATAATTATGGGGGCCTATTGGGCCTATGTGACCTTGAATTTTGGAGGATATTGGAATTGGGATCCGGTAGAGAATGCAGTTTATGTGCCATGGCTCATCATGGTCGCTGCCATACATACCATGATCACTTTCAAGAAAAGTAGTACAGCATTGAAAACATCAATGGTACTGGTAATTGCATCGTTTATATTGGTATTGTATGCTACCTTCTTGGTAAGAAGTGGCGTATTGGGTGATTCTTCTGTACACTCCTTTACAGACTTGGGGCTGTCCGGACAATTACTCATTTATATGTTGTTTTTCTTGGCCATAGCCATCTTTCTTACCGTCAAAGAGTGGAAAAACATTCCAACATCTGAGAAAGAGGCCTCAGTTTATTCCAGAGAATTTTGGATTTTCATTGGAGCCACCACCCTTGCCTTGATGGCTTTTCAAGTAATTGTCCCCACCTCTATCCCTGCTTACAATGCTTTGGTAGAAATATTTGGAGGGCTTTCAAACTTAGCGCCCCCGGCGGATCAGATAGGCTTCTATACCAAGTTCCAACTTTGGTTTGCCGTCGCTTTGGCTTTATTAACCGGGGTTGGACAGTTTTTCTGGTGGAATAAAATGTCGAAAGACGACCTGAAAAATGCTTTGGTCACTCCATATATTATCTCAATGGTTTTGGCTGCCATAATCATTACCCTAGGTAAAGTTTACGACATTACCTATATCGTTATTGTTCTTTCCGGAGCTTTCACCATTGTGGCCAATAGCACCATTCTACTCAAATTACTAAAAGGAAAAACATTCAAGTTGGCGGGCGGATCTCTGGCCCATATTGGTCTGGGAATGATCTTGATTGGCATCATGTTTTCTTCAGGCTATTCAGACACCATTTCTATCAATATGTCAGGATTGACGTATAAAAAGGATTGGGAAGATGACCTGAATAAGGAAAATGTACTGCTTTGGATCAACAAGCCGCTTCAAATGAAAGATTATGAAGTCATCTATAGAGGAAGGTATAAGAAGGTAGTGGGCGTTCCGGGTTATGTTAAAGCAGATGCCATGGAATCCTTGGAAGGCATCAATGAAGCCTTGGCACTTGAAAACATTGAGGTTGATGGTAAAACCTATTTCCAAAAAGGGGATACTTTAGATTTGGTTCTTGAAGAAAACTCCTATTTTAAGGTGGAGTATTACCAAGGTGATGCGTTGAAATTCACCCTTTTTCCAATGTCACAGCCAAACCCAACCATGGGCTTGATCTCATCTCCGGATTCTAAGAAGTACTTGACCAAAGACCTTTACACCCATGTATCGGCCATCAATGATTATGAAGAACCGGAATGGAATGATGATCAATTCATTAATGCAGCTCCTGGAGAGCAATTCTTTATCAATGACTTTGTCACTCAATTTGAAAGTGCAGATGTAGTCAATGAAATTGATGGAGTGGCTTTAGAGGAGGGTGACATTGCAGTAAAAGCCGTACTTAGCATCATGGATTATGATGTTAAGAAGGAGTTGTCGCCGGTGTTTTTGATCCGAGGAAATCAAGTAGGTAAAATTGATTATATTGACCATGACCTCGGCATCAAGGTGGAAGTAGATAATATTGTTCCTGAAGAAAACAAATTTGTGTTTAAGGTCAATACTTATCAAAAAGACTACGTTGTAATGAAAGCAGCGGTAAAACCCATGATCAATGTATTATGGCTGGGCACTGTCATTATGCTGATTGGTTTTTCGGTAGCCATTTATAGAAGATTTGATGAATTTCAAAAGATGAAAGCAAAAGGCCTGGAATAGCAGCTATTAAATAAAAGGTTTAAATTTTAACCCCTAATTAACATTAGGGGTTATTTTTTTATAAATTTATACACATGAAGCTTACGGTATCGGTCATAGGAACGGGAAATGTTGCCTGGCACCTGTCTTCTGCACTAGAAAATGCGGGACATGAGATTTTGGAAGTTTATGGCAGAAATATCCATAAAGCCAATCAGCTTGCCTCAAGGCTTTATGCTACAGAAGCTCAAGATCATCTTGATTTTACTGAGAGCCATGCCAAGCTTTTCATTATAGCAGTAAGCGACCAAGCAGTGCCCTCCGTGGCAGAAGCCATTCTACTGCCAGAAGGGAGTATTCTGGTGCATACCAGCGGCACATTGGCTTTGGATATTTTA